>JAUXCV010000053.1 GCA_030618675.1 Acidimicrobiia bacterium
GCGTCGGCCTGACGCTGACCCCTCGTGCACTCCTCGCCGCCGGGGAGCGTCCGGAACTCGTCGGCTCGCTCGTCGAGTGCCTGGAAGAAGACGCGACCTTCCACCCCCGGCAACACGCCCGACACCCGCCACGCCGATTCATCGAGCGTCGGCTGACCGGTCACGTACCGCTCAGCGAATACCTGCTGTTCATCTCGGTGCGTGACCCGTCGCTGGCGAGCCGTCAGGCGCCCCACACCGACGAGATCCAACGACTCCGAATGATCCAACGTCGACCTGTCGGCTCCGGCTACTGCGAGACGGGTCGTCGCCAACGCCCTGTCGAACGTCATGCCACCGGCGGCGAGACGGAACTGGAACCGGCGATGCTTCTTCATCCACCGCGCCGCGTACACCAGATCCGATGCCGTCCCCCGTGACACGTCGAACCGTGACATCACCCACTCAGCCGTCGACCTCGAACCCGTCGACCCCGCGATGTTGACCTTGTCCAGATCGTTGACGATGACCGCCTGACGATTCCGCAGATCAGAGATCTTCTCCTCCATCGAACGGAAGTCCTCTTCCATCTCAGACACGGGGCGGGTAGACCACAACATCATGAGAACAACGTATCAAATCCGTGTGACAGAAAAGACACGAAAACATGCATTCCCAGAAGAAATCTTGGAGAGATCCCGCGGTGAGTGAAGCGTGCAAGTACCCCTGGTTCCGCCACCGGCCATCGGATACGATGGAGGTACCTTCGAGGGAGAGAACATGCAGCTGCTCTTTGGAATGCTTCTCTTGATCGCCGGACTCGCGGTCACGGTCTCGGCTCTGCCACTGACGCATCGATTCGCCCAAGTCCTACCGCACCGGACCCTCAGCAGAGGCCAGGTCGAGCAACTTGCTTCGACGACATTCCTCACTGCATTCATCGGCCTTCTGATGACCGTGACCGGTGTCATGGCGGTCCTGATCGAGGTACTGCCGAACTGACCGGCGTAGACAATGAGCTGGGTCGATCGCAGTGACACGGAGGCTCGGTCGCTGTCGATGGTCAACCACTCGCATCTATCACACCGGCTTCTTGCAGGGCGATCATCCAACGGTTCGCCATGATCTCGTCGCCGGCATCGGTGGGATGGAGTGCGTCCCGGAGATCGCTCAGATTGAACCCGGTCTCCATGTCGACGACGATCACCGACGAATCATCGGTTGAGAGACCGGCGAACGACGCAACGGCATCGTTGAAGGCGGGCAGGTCCTCGGTACACCACACAGCCGGCGTGTCGCACGGGATGATCTGAGCGACGAGGATCGTGATATCGGGACTCACCGCCTGCAGGCCGGCGACGAACGACTCGAGTTCATCAGCGGTTCCGGCGGGTCCCTGGCCATGGGAGAGATCGTTGGTGCCGAGGTGCACGAGAGCAACATCGGGTTGGAGAACTTCCACACTCGCCGTGACATCAACGACTACATCCTGGATGTGGGCACCCCACAACGCTTCATGATCCTCATCGAAAACGGTGGGGCACGCGTACGGTCCACCCCTGTGGGGCGCCGAGTATCTGCCCACGAAATCAAAGGCGACTTCGTCATCATCCAATGCTCCGTTGAGGTAGCAGCGGTATGTGGCCCAACCCGTTGAGCCCGCCGTGATCGAATCCCCGATCGCCATGATCGTGAGCGGATGAACGGTCGTCGTTGGCTCCGGCACAGCCGTTGTGGTCGTGGATTCAGTCATAGTCGCCGTGGACGACGACCCAAGAGTCGTGGTCGGAGCGGGCGTCGTCGCCGAACCGCCACCCTTCGTGTCGCCGCATGCAGCCAGCATCATGATGACCAGGATCAACGGGATGAACCATCTCCAGGCGAACCGATCGCAGAGTCCCGCTGACGAGCCCGGGTTCAGTCGCTCGGCCACATCGACCGCAGAAACTCGAGCAACGTTGCGGCTACATCACTCTTCGGGGCCGGGATGAACAAGGTCGAACCCCGGATCACACCCCGGCTTTGGATGCGCTCCAGCCGGACCTCCTGTGACGGACGCAGGTCGACCTTCGAAAGACGGATCTCGTCGCGCACCTGAACGATCTCGTCAAGACCCACCCGCAAGGCCTCGACACGGAGCCGCGCCACGGAGATGAGTTCGGCGGCCTCGACCGGCAGCGATCCGAAACGGTCTTCCCACTCGGACACCACGTCGTCAACCTCTTCCTCAGTCGTTGCAGCGGCAAGACGGCGATACGCCTCGAGTCGCCCATCGGCATCGGGAACATACGCGTCGGTGAGCCGCGCATCGAGTGGCAGGTCGATCCTGATCTCGTGCTTCTCTGTGCGCTCGATCGGTTCGCCCTTCAGCTCCCGAACGGCCTCCGCCACGAGTTCCGTGTAGAGATCGAAGCCGACGGCGGCGATCTGGCCCGACTGGGTCTCGGAAAGGATGCTTCCAGCTCCGCGAATCTCGAGATCCCGCATCGCCAGTTCGAATCCCGACCCGAGGTCGGAGAACTCGCCGATGGCTTCGAGCCTGCGATACGCGTTCTCTCCGATCCTCTCCTCCGGTGGGTGGAACAGGTAGGCGTACGCACGTTGGCTCGACCTCCCGACCCTGCCGCGCAGCTGGTAGAGCTGGGCAAGACCGAGCCGGTCGGCTCGCTCGGCGATCAGCGTGTTCACCTGGGGCAAGTCGAGGCCGGATTCGATGATCGTGGTGGCGACAAGGACGTCATAGTCGCCGTTCCAGAAGTCGTACATGACCTGCTCGAGGTGGCCCTCGTTCATCTGTCCATGTGCGACTGCGTACCGGGCATCCGGAACGAGATCGCGAAGCCGGGCAACGGCGTGGTCGATCGATTGAACGCGGTTGTGAACGTAGAACACCTGCCCCTCGCGAAGCATCTCCCGCCGGATCGCGGCAGACACGGCCTGCTCATCGTTCGGACCGACGTAGGTCAGGATGGGGTGACGATCCTCGGGGGCAGTCCTGATCTTGCTGACCTCGCGGATTCCGGTGAGCGCCATCTCCAGCGTCCTCGGGATCGGTGTCGCCGTGAGCGTAAGCACGTCGACTGAAGCTCGCAGTGCCTTCAGTTTGTCCTTGGCTGAGACACCGAATCGTTGCTCCTCGTCGACTACCAGGAGCCCAAGATCGTTGAACTCTATGTCTGCGGAGAGCAACCGGTGAGTGCCGACGACTGCATCGACTGAGCCGTCCGCTATGCCCGCGATGACCTTTCGCTGCTGCGCCGGCGTGAGGAAGCGGCTCAGCATCTCCACCCGAATCGGGAAGGGAGCGAAGCGCTCTTCCATCGTCGCGAAATGCTGCTGGGCCAGGAGGGTGGTCGGGACGAGAATCGCCGCCTGTTTGTCGTCCTGAACGGCTTTGAACACGGCACGCAGCGCAACTTCGGTCTTCCCGAACCCGACGTCGCCGAAGACGAGGCGATCCATCGGAGCATCGAGCTCCATGTCCCGCTTCACATCGGCGATCGCCGTCAACTGGTCCGGCGTCTCCTCGTAGGGGAACGCTGCCTCGAACTCTCCCTGCCACGGAGTGTCCGGATCGAAGGAGTGACCGGCAACGGCAGCCCTCATCTTGTGCAGCTCGACCACGGCCTCAGCCACGACCGCGATCTCTTTGCGGACCCTCTTGCGTGTCTGGGACCAGTCGGTACCGCCCATCCGCGACAGCCGGGGAGTCTCACCACCGGTGTAGCGGCGGACCGCCGCAAGTTGGTCTGTGGGAACGTACAGCCGATCTCCGGCGGCGTACTCCACAAGCAGGTAGTCGCGTGCCGCTCCTGCCATGTCGCGGTGCACGAGACCCTCGAATCGGCCGACGCCATGGTGGTGATGGACGACGAAGTCGCCGGGGTTCAGGTCCCGGTAGGCCTCGTCATGCCGTTCGCCCCTTCCCTTGCGCACGGTCCGGTGCGCTCTGCGGCGCCCCGCCACTTCCCGTTCTCCGACGACGGCAACCTCCATGGCCGGGAAGACGAAGCCGAGATGGATGCCGATCGGCAGGACGGATGATTCGACGGAAGCCAACTCGTCGACGACGGGAAGCCCCGCCCCGGACTCGGCGAGAAGCCCTGAGACCCGCTCGGCGGCTGAGCGCCCATCCATGGCGATGATGACATCGATCCCACGACCGGCCCATTCCGTGATCGATGACGCGACCGAGTCGGGATCACCTGCCGTCGCCCCGAACCCGCGCATCTCGTAACCGTCGTCCCCCGGCGATGCCGGCACGGGTGGTGCGTCGAGAACGTCGACCCCGGGACCCACCTCGAGTGAGAGATAGAGCGGGGGGTGCGATGCCGCTTCCGGCCCGTCCTTGCCCCACGTGCCGGAGAGTGCAACGGCGAGGTCCGCTTCCTCCCCGATCAGGTCACGGCATCGGTCTTTCGCCCGAAAGGGATCGAACAGCACGATGATCGCATCGGTCTCATCGATGATCGTCCTCGGCGGCGCAAGCCAGGGCAGCCACGACTCGATGCCCTGGAAACGGATCCCTTCTGAGATGCGTTCCCAGGTCGACGCCCCCCACGGTGCTTCCACGAGAAACCGTGCTGCTTGAACACGCATCTCGTCGGAGATGAGCACTTCACCAGCTGGGAATACGTCGATCTCATCGATCGTGCCTTCAGACCGTTGCGTCGAAACAGCGAACGACCGAATCTCTTCGACGGTGTCGCCCCAGAAATCGATCCGATGGGGCTGCGGCGCCTGGGGCGAGAACACATCGATGATGCCTCCACGCACAGCGAACTCTCCCCTGCTCTCGACCCGGTCCGTCCGTCGATAACCAAGATCCGTCAGATCGCGAACGAATTCATCGAACGGGGTATCCATGTCGGTTGTGACACGGATCGGCTCGACGGATGTGGGACTGAGTCGCTGTGTGACCGCTCTCACCGATGCCACGATGATCGCCTGCTCGTCGCTCGCCAGCGCGTGGCGGGCAACGATACGATCCGACATCGTGGAGATGCTCGGCGAGACGTGTTCGAACGGCAGGGTCTCCCATGCCGGCAGGTGATAGACACCGGGTGAGAACAGGGCGACATCCTCCGAAAGATCCTCCGCTTCCCGCTCCCCCGGTACAACACCGATGACGCTGCGTCCGGTGCGATCTGCGATCCCCGCCAGGATGACGGATCGCAGCGCTGGTGGCACAACGAACCGCCCCGGAATCGGCGGGACGAGATCACGACCGAAGCGTTTGAGCACGGAGATGAGCGGTGCGGCCACGAGAAGGCATCGTACCGACCGATGGGTGCAACACGTCAGCCCTGGATGAGGCCCTCGTTGCCGAGCCATTCGACCGTTCGTCTGAATGTCTCGCTGAGCGGGGTGTACGTCATCCCCAGTTCGTTGATCGACAGGGACGCGTCGAACCGATGGCCGTGGAGAAGCGTTCGCAGCATCTCGGTGCAGACGGGTCCGTCTCCTCCGATCAGACCTGCCGCTACTGCGATCGGATACGCGAACATGCCGCTCCACGGTGGAAGAACGATCGGATCGATAGCGCGATCTGCCGCCTGCGCCAGCATGGCCACCGCAGGGCGTATCCCGACCGTCGCGCCGCTCACGAGATATCGCGCCCCGTGTCTCCCGCGGATCGCAGCAGCAAGGTGAGCCCGCGCCGTGTCGTGGATGTCAACAATCGAGAGCGTCGTATCGATCACGATCGGCCGCTGCATGCTCAATGCGTAGCGGAGCAGCAGGGCCGACCCATCGGCCCGACCGGGACCCTGTACGGACGACGGATTGACGGCGATCGCTTCGATCCGTCGCCTCTCTGTCTCATCGAAGAACGCTCGCTCACCGAGGTACTTCGACCGTGCGTAGTGCGAGAGGAAACGGCCCGCATGAGGAGTCCGTTCATCACCGACCGTGCCCGCCGGCTCCCCGATCGCTGCAGCGGACGACGTCAGCACGATTCTCCGAACACCGGCATCGGCAGCGGCGCGGACGACCGCCCGCACGAGATCGACGTTGACCCGGTACATCGCACCCGGATCGTTCGGGCACATCGTGTTCACGCCGGCCACGTGATAGACGACATCGCACCCGGACATGCCCGAGCGGAGTGCCTCCTCGTTGGACAGGTCACCCAGGACCGGCGTGCCTCCATTTCGGACGATCGACTCAGCGGCTGCATCTGAACGGGCCAATCCGCGCACGGCGATCCCCGAACCGACCAGGTGCTGCACGACCGCACCCCCAACGAATCCCGACCCGCCGGTGACGAACGCGGTCAAGAGAGACAACAGACCACAGACCACAGACCACAGAACGCACCCCCCCGGTCAACGAACTGTTGTCTGTCGTCCGTTGTCTGTGGTCTCATCAGCTTCAGTCCTTCGATCGGCTTGTGGTGAAGACCGATCGGAACTTCGAGAAGTAGTCGCCGGCTGAGATAACGGTCGAGACGACGGCGGCCGCCATCAGCCACTCGTCCAGTCTCCACGGGCCAATCGAGATGTCGAGGCGAAGGATCGCGAAGGAGATCGCTGTGAACTGAAGGGCCGCTTTCGACTTACCCCACATGCTCGGCGGGACCGTCCCCTGGTCGAGTGCGGCGACGCTCCGGAGTCCCATGATCGCGATCTCACGCCCGACGATGATGAACGCCACCCAGGTCGAAACCGTTCCGATCTCGACGAGCGCCAACAACGCACCGGCGACGAGGATCTTGTCCGCCACGGTGTCGAGGAACGCACCGAGTGTGCTCGTCAGTTGCCATCGCCGTGCGAGATAGCCGTCGGCGAAGTCGGTGAGCGCTGCGATCACGAACACGGCGGTTGCCAGGGCCCGCATGCCCGCATCGTCCGGGGCCACGAGAATGAGGGCCATCGCGATCGGAGTGAGTATCAATCGCGAGATGGCAAGGAGGTTCGGTATCGACATGCGAGTCAGATAGTAAGCGTTCCCGCCGCCCGACTACTCGACCCAACCCATCGACCGGTCGACCGCCTTGTGCCACTGCTGGTATCGCGATTCTCGATCGGCCGAATCCATCTCAGGAGTGAACGTCCGGTCCTCCTCCCAGTGGGATGCGATCTCATCAAGGCTCTCCCAGAACCCGACGGCGAGACCGGCTGCGTATGCGGCGCCGAGCACGGTCGTCTCGCTGATCTTCGGGCGGACGACGCTGACGTCGAGCATGTCGGCTTGGAACTGCATGAGGAGGTTGTTCACGACCATTCCCCCGTCGACCTTCAGTCTGGAGAGAGTGACACCGCTGTCGGCCTCCATGGCCTCGAGCACGTCCCGACTCTGGAAAGCAGTCGCCTCGAGAACTGCTCGTGCCAGGTGGCTACGGTTCGCGAACCGGGTGAGTCCGGTGATGACACCACGGGCATCGTCACGCCACCACGGAGCGAACAGGCCGGAGAACGCAGGGACGAAGTAGACACCGCCGTTGTCCTCGACCTCGAGAGCGAGAGCGGTGATCTCGTCTGCCGAATCGATCATCCGCAGGTTGTCACGCAGCCACTGCACACCGGCACCGGCGATCGCTATCGATCCCTCCAAGGCGTAACGAGCCGGTTCCCCCGCCCGCTGGTAGGCGACCGTGGTGATCATCCCGTTCTCCGAGCGGACCGCCTGTTCACCGGTGTTCAGGAGCAGGAAGCAGCCGGTGCCATACGTGTTCTTCGCGGAACCCGGTTCGAAACACGCCTGTCCGAACAGCGCCGCCTGTTGGTCGCCGAGGATGCCGGCGAACGGCACACCGTCCAGCGGGTCTCGCGAGGTTGCGATCACGCCAGACGATGGAACGATCCGGGGCAGTACCGATTGCGGGACGCCGACCGCGTCGAGCAGCGTGTCGTCCCACGCCAGCGTCTTGAGATCCATGAGCAGAGTGCGGCTGGCGTTCGTGACGTCTGTGACGTGCTCACCCGTCAGATTCCAGGCGACCCAGGTGTCCATCGTCCCGAAAGCAATATCTCCGCTCTCGGCCCGTGCCCGGAGTTCGGCGTCGTGGTCGAGCAGCCACCTGATCTTCGGTCCGGCGAAATACGTGGCAAGGGGAAGACCGGTCCGGTCGCGGAATCGGTCGGGCCCGGCGTCGCCGCCGATCTCCCTGCAGAGCTCCGCGGTTCTGAGATCCTGCCAGACCACGGCATTGCCGAGCGGCCGGCCGCTCTCCCGCGACCAGAGCAGTGTCGTTTCCCGCTGGTTCGTGACACCGACGGCCGCGATATCCACAGGAGACGCACCCAGTTGCTCGAGCGCTTCGCCGATGACATCATTGACGTTCAGCCGGATCTCAATAGGGTCGTGCTCGACCCATCCCGGTTGCGGGTAGATCTGTCGGTGCTCCCGTTGCGCCATCGCCACGATCGCCCCGTGATGGTCGATCAGAGCGCACCGTGAACTGGTCGTCCCCTGGTCGATCGCTGCAACATAGGAACCCATAATCGCACCCCTCAGTCGTTCAACTCTCCAGCCCTCTGCCTGGCGGCGTCACCACCGTCGCGTGCGAAGGTCTCAAGGACGCTCACACTGCGAATGATGGCATCGTCGATTGCGGACCGTTCGACCTTAGCGAATCGGCCGAGGACATAGTCGGCAGGATCAACACGAGAAGGGGGACGACCGACGCCGATCTTCAAACGCCAGAAGTCCTTCGTATCGAGTGAGCCGACCAACGACCGGATGCCATTGTGTCCCCCCGCACCGCCACCGAACTGAACCCTGATCTTCCCGAACGGGAGATCGATGTCATCGTGGACGATCAGCAGCCGATCCCCGTCGATCCGTTCATAGCGGGCGAGCGGAGCAACGGCCTGACCGCACTCGTTCATGAAGGTACGCGGTAGCGCTAGGACGGTTCGGACGTCTCCAGAGCGAATCTCAGCAACATCGGCCCGGATTCCCAGCCGGGCGCGTTTGAACTTGACATCCGCCGCCGCGGCAACGATCACCTCGGCACCAACGTTGTGGCGGGTACCG
>JAUXCV010000450.1 GCA_030618675.1 Acidimicrobiia bacterium
CGTCTTGATCTCCGGTCCTTCGAAGGCCTCCACCATCGCGGCGGCTCCTCCGAACGGCGCGGATTCCGTCCCGGATGGTTCCCCGAAGCGAAGTCCGATCCCGTCATCGGATCCCCCGACTCCACAGAGATCATCACCCCATTGGCGCAGCATTCCCTCGGATGGATCGAGATTTGGCAACTGCGGTAGGTACGGAAGATCGGTGGTCGCAGACACGAAGGCCGCGGCTTCTGCTGCATCGTCGTGGGGAAGGCTCCCAACACCCGTGATCCTCATTCCCTGATCACCTCTTCAATGGTTCCTCCACCGAGGACCCGGTCACCGTCGTAGAAGACGGCGGCCTGTCCCGGGGCGGGAGCGGGGTGACGCTCGGCGAAGCGAACTACCCAACGATCATCGACCAGTCGCAGCGTCGCTGCGATCGCCGGAGTTCGGTACCGAACTTTCACCGACACGCGCGGGTCGCCGGGTGGTTCGCCCGCAACGAACGACACGCCCCCAACCACACAACCGTCCGCCAGCATCTCGTCGTACGTTCCGACGACGACTCGCCGGTCCTCGGGTCGGACGTCGACGACGTACCGGGCTTCGCCGACGGCGATCCCGAGGCCGCGGCGCTGCCCGATCGTGAATCCGGTGATCCCCTGGTGTTCTCCGAGAACGGTCCCCGCCGTGTCGACGACCGGTCCGGGGAGCGCCGTCTCGGGGAGCCGCTCAGCCAGGAAGTCCCGGTAGTCGCCGGAGGCCACGAAACAGATGTCCTGGCTGTCGGGCTTCGACGCCGTCCTCAGACCCATGGCTGCGGCGCGCTCTCTCACTTCGACCTTCGTCATCTCGCCTACAGGGAGCCGGATCCGCGAGAGTTCCTCCTGGCCGAGCATGTGAAGAACGTAGGACTGATCCTTGGTGCCGTCGACGGCACGAAGCAGGTGCCAGCCGTCATCGTCACGGCTGATCCTGGCGTGGTGGCCGGTGACGAGAACGTCGGCGTCGAGTTCCGTGGTCCGTTCGAGGAGCGCTGAGAAACGGACGGTGCGGTTGCATTCGATACACGGGTTCGGCGTCCTGCCGGCGAGATAGGCCGCGCCGAAGGGCTCCACCACCGCAGCCGTGAACTCATCGACGTAGTCGAGGACGTAGTAGGGGATATCGAGTTGTGCCGCCACTCGCCGTGCGTCCTCTGCATCCGAAACGGTGCAACACCCGGCTGTGGGCATCGCTCCCCCGGCGCCCACCCACTGTTTGAGGGTCACGCCGACGACGTCATATCCGTCTTCGAGCATGAGCGCCGCCGCAACCGAAGAGTCGACACCTCCAGACATCGCGACGAGGGCCCTCATGACAGGTCCTCGATGACATCGGAAACGACCAGCGCTGCCTCTGCGCCGATCGCGGCATCGTCGTCGCGACCGAAGCTGAATCGGATCGACTCTGAGGCTGCTGTGTCGTCGAATCCCATCGCTGCGAGTACGTGGCTCTCCCTGATCGCGCCGCTGTGGCAAGCAGCGCCGGCCGCGGCCGCCACACCGGCAAGATCGAGGCGCACGAGGAGTGTTTCGGCCGCGATCCCCGGGAACCTGAGGTGCGCATGGGAGACGAGTCGGTTCGCGGCGCCGACGGTGACCTCAACGGCGACCCGGGATCGGAGGTCGTGTTCGAACCGGTCCCGCGCTGCCGCGACCCGGTTCCGATAGTCGGAGCGGCCCTCGACCGTGGATTCGACGGCCGCCGCCAAACCGACGATGGCGGCAACGTTGTGGGTCCCGGAGCGCCGACCGAGTTCCTGGCCACCCCCGTGGATCACCGGTTCCAGTTGGA
>JAUXCV010000405.1 GCA_030618675.1 Acidimicrobiia bacterium
GGCGTGAATCACGCCAGAATCGGGTCCTTCGGCCCCGTCTGATCGGTGTCGGTAGTCCGGTCCGCCGATACCATTCCCTCAGTTCTTCGAAGGTAGACCACGGTCGCGCGAGTGCTCCCGAACAGGGGAGGAGCGACGCCCGGAACCGGCTTTCGATGGGCGTCACAACTGAAGATGTTCCACCAGATCGGGTTGCACTCCTTCCTTCCTCCCCGCAGTCCGAACCGGTGGGTCACGGACGACCGCACGGCCCCAACCGCTTGGTCGTCCGATTTGATCGCCTCGTGCCGTATCCCCCCTTCGGCACGGGGCGATCGCTTTGTGGAGACAGACCTAGACCTGGACTCCGAAGAACTCATCGAGGGCGGCAAGGAGTTGCTCGGCGCTCAGTCCACCCTGTTGGACGTGAACGACGGCTCCGGTCTCGTCGTAGAACACGGTCATCGGTGAGCCACGAGCACCGAACGTCCCGGTGCTGAGACCGCTGCCGTTGTTGCCCCCGATGTCCTTGGCGAGCGGCCAGACTCCGGCGATGCCCCATCGTTCGGCGTCACCGAGCCCCGAACCGTTGTCCTGTGTGTCGATGCCGACGAAGTGAACCTGGTCGCCGACCTGTTGAGACACCGCGAGGTACTCCGGGATCTCGTCTTCGCAGACCTCACACCACGAGGCGAAGAAGGCGGCGACCGTGGGAGTGCCATGGGAGTCGGCGATCTTGACGCGGCCGTCGCCGTCGAGTTGCGGCAGATCCCACGCTGTGGCGGTCGTATTGCCGATCTCGGGGTCCGGCCAGAGGACCACGAGAAGCCCTATGAGCGCTATGCCGATGGCGCCGGCGATTCCGAAGTTCCGGATCGTGCTCTTTCGAGTGGCTGCCTTGCGCTTGCTCTCGGCTTCTCGGCGGCGCTGGTCCCGTTGCTGCTGGTTCGATGATCGTGCCATGCCAGTCGACAACCGGCGGAACCCCGGACGGATTCCCTCGGGCTTGTCCGACGATTAGCCCCTAGGCTCATCACATGGCGCCAACCATCCACGTTGTGAACGGGATCGAACTCGCAGTGATCGAAGAGGGAACGGGGGACGCGGTCGTCTTCATCCACGGCTTTCCAGAACTGGCTTACTCTTGGCGTTATCAGATCCCGGCCCTCGCAGGCGCCGGTTACCGGGCGATCGCCTACGACCAGCGGGGATACGGCGACTCGTCCAAGCCCGGGACCATCGAGGCATATGCACTTGCAGATCTGGTCGCCGATGCGATCGGTTTGCTCGACGCGCTCGGCATCGAACGGGCCACTCTTGTCGGCCACGATTGGGGCAGCATCGTCGTCTGGACCGCTGCCCTCATGCATCCGGATCGCGTCGAGCGTGTCGTCAGCTTGAATGTACCGTATCGCGGATGGTGCGCCGGTTTCCCGACCATCGACTTCATCCGGGAGCATCTTGCCGATCGATTCGGCTACGTGCTCTCGTTTCAGGAACCGGGAGTCACTGAAGCGGCATTCGAATCGGATCCGGATGCCTGGCTCCATGCGATCTTCATGGGTATCGCCGCCGACAAGGGATTCATGACCGATGACGAGTTCGCCGTCTATCGGAACGCGTTCGTGGAAGGTGGCATCTTCGGACCACTCGGCCCGTACCGGAACATCGACGCGAACGCGGCCACCACTGAGTACCTTGCCAACGCTCCGATCACCCAACCAACCCTGATGATCACCGCCGATCGGGATCCGATTCTTCCCCCGTCGTTGACCGACGGAATGGACCGCTGGGTCCCCGACCTCACCATCGCCGGCATCGAGCAGAGTGGCCACTGGACACAGCAGGAACAGCCGGACCGTGTCAACACAGCTCTCGTTGAGTTTCTACGACAGGAGGCGGCCACACCGTGAAACGCATCCGTGACTGGCTGACGACGATCCCGACCGTTGTGGCATTCGGACTCGCGCTGGGTGGCTTCCACCTGGTCGCTCTGGCTGCATTGCCGTTTGGGAAGCGCCCCTTCGAAAAGGTGATGGCGGCACTCCAGCGCACGCTCATC
>JAUXCV010000292.1 GCA_030618675.1 Acidimicrobiia bacterium
CGGTACCAGCCGGGAACAGGCCCAGTGACATCCTCGAGAGTCAGATCTGCGGCTATTTCGGCCGATTCACCATATCCGGTCATGCCGAAAGGCTACTACGAGGGAACCGATTGACCCGATGACCACCCGTGCCGGAACCCCGGGGTATGAGACCGCGATCGGAAGTCGAATCGGCCGGCGCGAACTCAGCGATTCGTCACTGCGTTGTTGCTGCGGACTCGTACATCCCGATGGGCACCAGTGGATGGACCTGAACGTACTTGTCGGGGTTGGTGGTCACGAAGTCCCAGATGTCGTCGGGCGTGGCCGCACCCGGTTCGCATCCGAAGTCCTTGCCGGCAGAAGCGAACGCGTGAGCGACCAGCCACGAGCAGATCGGGTAGTTATCCATACGCGTCAATCGTCGGAACACGTACGCACCCTGGAGTGTCCAGTCGAGGAAGTGTGCGCCGATCTTGACGATGCCGTACTTGTCACCCTCGTATGAGAGCGCTTTCGTGACGATCGACGCTTCTTCCCGTTCCGTGAGGTTGATGGGTCAGTAGACGGCGACGGCTGTGTCGAACTTCCGGGCATACCTGCCGAGCGGCTGCTTACGCACCTTGACGAGCGCTTCGATAGCCATGGCGGTGACCATGGTTCCTTCGCCGACGATGATCCCGACGTGATTGACCTTGGTGCGTGACTCGCCGAAGCGGCGGGTGAACACCCGGATGGCGCGACTTACGAATCCGGCGCCTCGTGTGAGGAACACATCGCATGGTTCAAGCGTCACCAGGGTTGCGTTGCGATCCGACATCACGCTCTCCCTTCTTGTGCCTTGGGCGATGAAGTATCCAATCCCGCCATCAACTCATCGCCTCGAGTGTGATGCACCGACCCGCTGCCCGTATCGGTCCGGCAGCGCCATTCCATATCCGATGCATTCGGTGTCATGACACCGAACCTCCAAGTCCTCAGCTACACGGGTTTGTAGTCGGTAGTGAAGAAGCCGTAGAGAGGTTCTCTGGTTGTCTGGGAGAGGTGAATGTCGTGGCGGCGGTTTCCGAGTTGCATCGTGATTTCGGGTCGCTTGTCGGGATGATTCGGGTCGTAGACGCTGACGGTCAACTTGCCCCCGTCATCGAGGCGGTAGCCGGTGGTGAGAACCTGGTGGTGTCTGTCGGGGTTGCTCATCCCGCGGACGCGAACCAGGCAGATCGGGGCCGGCCGACCGCTGTCGAGCGAAGCCTTGACCTTCGGCCACTCGTCGATCTCGCTGATCCGACCAAGGCTCCTGCGCGAGGGCCACCAGCCCGGCGCCACTTCGGGAACGATCTGATACCTGAGGCACGTGGTGATCATCTGACCCCGTTGCATGGAGTCTGCCTGTCGCGCGACGAGTTCGTTGAACAGCGCCGTGTCACGATCAGGACCCGATGCTTGTGTGGGTGGTAGCTCGTCTTTCAGGTAGCGATCGAGGGCGGCCCAACTCATGCCGCCGCAGAGACCGAACGCACCCCAGAACGAGGCGTCGCGAATGCGCCCGACGAGGTCCTCGAGATGCGTGGGCAAGTCGATGCCCGCGAGTTCGTCGAGTCGGTGCTGTTCCACGAGCTCATCGATGACATCGGAACCCGAGAACCGATTGCGAAAGTGAAAGCCGTGCACCTCCGGGTCGAATCCGGTCACAACCTCCATGTATCGTTCCTTGCCTCTCGATCACGCATCGCCATCTCCTCTATCGGCAGACGCTCTTCTCCGCTCCGGAGTGTCTCCGGCCAACAGTACCCCAGGACGTCTCGGCGCGTGGACCGACTTCCGTTGAGTCTCCTGTCGGTGCTCGGTGTGTTCGAGCGAGGAGGAAATGAACCAACAGGTCGCGTTTGCCCGCGTAGGGTCGGTCTCGGAGAACTCGCAGGAATGAGGAGGGGAAATGACGCCCAAATACACATATCCCGGTGTCTACGTCAAGGAGATCCCGAGCGGAGCCCGGCCTATTGCTGCGACGAGCACGTCGCATACCGCGTTCATCGACTTCTTCGATCGAGGTCCGGTGAACGAGGCGGTGAGGCTGAACGGCTTCGGCGACTTCGAACGCAAGCTCGGCGGCCTCCATGCCGATTCGGAGGCCGGCTACGCGATCCAACAGTATTTCCTCAACGGTGGAAGGACGGCGTTCGCCGTTCGCGTGCTTCTCGAACCGGCTTCGGGCGACGTCGACCCTGATGGCCTTGCCTATTCGGTCGTCGGCCGTGCGTCGGTTGCCCTCGTGGCGGCTCCCGGTCCCAGCCCCAGCATCAACGTGACCGCCAGGTCGGAAGGAACCTGGGGCAACGATCTGTTCATCGGTGTGGTCCATCCGGACGCGACCGACAACACCACGTTCGGCCTGACCGTGCGCGAGTACGACGGCGATCGGCTCGTCGCGACGGAGAGCTACGACCGCGTCAACACCACGACGGGTGACGCCGGCAACATCGCCACCATCGTGAACGCAGCATCCGATCTCATCGACGTCGAGGTCGATACCGCGGGCACCCGGCCCGGTGCGTCTCAGGTCGCTGCCGATGTCGACGCCTCGGTCGGCGCCACGAACATCGCCACGCTGGACGATCTCGACAAGGCTCTTCTCTCACGGCTCGCCGGAGGGAGCGACGGTGTTACGCCCGGATCCGCGGTGTGGAAGGGCGGGGCGACCGGGGCGATCGTGGGCAGCGAGGTCGACGGCTCCGGGATGTTCGCTCTGAACCGGATAGCGCCCGAGATCTTCAGCATTATGTGCATCCCGGCTGCCGCTGAACTCGACGAGGCAGGTACATCGGCCGTGTACACGGCGGCGCTCGAGTACTGCAAAGACAAGCGTGCGTTCCTGATCGTCGACCCGCCGG
>JAUXCV010000028.1 GCA_030618675.1 Acidimicrobiia bacterium
TGTCACGATCGACGCGCTCTTTCGCTTCCTCACGCTCACGCGCTGCTCGGTTCAGGACGGCTTTGCTCGTGTTCGAGCCGTTTGTCATGGCGTGATCCTCCACCAACGTCATCCGATACACCCATCCCGACCCCGTGAAGCACGCCACGGAGCGAGAGCACCTCAATATCACACATCTCGGCCGATTTGTGAACCCCGAATCTTCGGGAAATCGGCCGTCGTCTCTTCTCTGTCAGGGTACGGAGCAGTGGCAGTTAGCGCTACGTCGGCGTTCGCGGGCCCTCGATCGTTCCCTCGACGAGTCCGGATAGGGATGAAAGCACGGGTCGAACGCTGCTCAGTTGGCAGGGGATCGCATCCCAGATAGCAGGTTGAGGGCCCGGGCATGCGAGTCTCGTTGGACTCGCCGAGAACGAAAAAACGACCGCCGCAGGTTCAAGCGCTGTCGAAAATCCCCTCAGAGAAGCCATCCAAGAGATCTCCGGGGATACCTCCGAGGAATCCGCCGGAGATGCCGCCGAGAAGCCCGCCGAAGAGATCCGGGGCCACGTCGCTGCACTGATCGTGCGCCTCACGCCACACCGTTGTGTCGACCTCACCATCGACAAGGGAACCGGGCACGATCACGGAGAATCCGCCGTCCCGGCGAGCCTCGATGAGCGGAACATTGGCGCCGTGATCGGCCAGACATGACGTGTACACATCGAGTTCCTGGACCAGGCCCGAAGCTTCGCCCCGCTCCTCCACGTTGAGAGCGATGACGAATCCGGTCACAAGGAGCAAAGCGACACCAACCCCCACAAGGATCGCCGGGACTGCCCAATCTGCCGGGGTCGCTTGACGGTCGCTCATATCCGCTCCTCTCAATCCAACCTACCACGGTCCATCGTGGCTACTCCAGGCTCCATCGTTAGGGTACGCCGATGCCCGAGTGGACGACCCTCCTCGCCTTCGCCGGAGCCGCCATGCTCCTGTTCATCCTGCCGGGACCGGCTGTGCTCTACATCGTCACCCGATCACTGAGCCAGGGTCGCACGGCGGGCCTCGTATCCGTGGCCGGCATCCACGTCGGCAGCATCGTCCATGTGATCGCCGCTGCAGTCGGTCTCTCGGCGGTCATCGCCGCGTCGTCTGTCGGGTTCTCGGCCCTTCGCTGGCTCGGTGCCGCGTACCTGATCTACCTCGGAATCCGAACCCTCTTCTCACATGATGACACCTTCGCTACGGGGACGGCCGAACCCGCTTCCTACCGGCGGATCTTCGGCCAGGGCGTGGTCGTGAACGTCCTCAATCCGAAGGTAGCGCTGTTCTTCCTCGCGTTCGTCCCTCATTTCATCGATCCCTCCCTCGGTAGCACAACGCTCCAGGTGGTCGTGCTCGGCGTCATCTTCGTAGCGGCAGGAGTCATCTCGGACGGCATCTACGCCCTCGCCGCCGGCACGCTCGGCGACCGACTCTCAACGAGGCCGCGGTGGAGAACCGCCTCCCGCTACGGAGCGGGTGTCACGTATCTGGCGCTCGGCGCCGGCGCGGCCATCTCGGGTGCGGGCAAGCAGTGATCCACGAGTCGGCAGGAACACCGAGCAAACACCCTGTCGCAACCGGGTCACGCCCGAGCCCCGAAATCCCTGGATTCCGCTAGGCCGTTCGTATCCTCATCCCGAATGTCCACGTCAACCCACCTCCCACTCTGTGTGTACTGCGGAACCGCTCGACCGGCGGACCAAACGAGGTGCCCACAGTGCGGTCGCCCGTGGATCGACGTTCGGGTGGGTGGTCGCTCCAGTGACACCGTCCCGGCTGTAGCCGGTGTGGTGGCCGTCGATGGCCAGGCGGCCGTCGAGGCAGTGCCGGTACCGGCTTCACCACCGCCCCCACCCGGGTCCGACAGCGCTGCTCCCCCGACTGACGACGAGGATCCTCATCACGACTCGAGCGGATGGCTCAAGTGGATGATCCCTGCGCTGATCGCTGCGATCGCAGTCGTCGTCGTCGCTCTCTTCCTGTTCGGTGTTCTCGACGAAACGAATGACGCCACGGCCGCCACAGCAACAACGATCCCTTCGGCTCCCACAACCGCCGTTCCAACAACCGTTCCCCCGGTGCCCTCCACCACGATCGCTCCCACCACAACCAGCAGCACGACCACGACGACGATTCCCGAACCGGATTCGTTCCAGGCCGTAGGAGAGCCGATTCCCGTCGCATCGTTGACTCTCCAGGCGAGCGGCATCGGCCCCATCGCCTTCGGGGACATCGCCCCGGATGCTATCGGTCGCCTCGTCGCCAGTCTCGGAGATCCGGAGGAGACCGGTGCCGCCGGACAGGAACTGGGCCTCTGTGATGACGACGAAGGACGCTTCGCTCGATGGGCCGGCCTCACCGTCACCGTCTCCGGAACGTTCGCAGACGGGATCTTCGCCGGCTATCGCTACGAAGACGAGGCAGTACCGACGATGCATCTCGATCTCGCCACACCTTCAGGACTCCGAATCGGTGATTCCGTCTCAAGACTCAACGAGATCTACGCCTCCTATCAGATCGACTACGTGTCGTCGGAGGGCACCGACCTCTTCCGGCTGTCGAATGCAGACGGCCTGCTCCTGTGGGGCCCCGTGTCGTCGGTCGAGGATTCGGGCCGGGTGGAGGGCATCTACGCCCCCGACATTTGTTCACCGTAGGACAGATACGAACCTCACGAAGTAGTATTCACACCGCCCGCATCCGATCATGGGGAGACCGTTGAGTTCCGCAGAAATACCCTGGTGGCGTCGCCTGTTCTCTCCGGCGAACGTCTTGTCGGTTGTAGCGGGTGTCGCCGTCTTCATACTTGGACTCGTCGCGTGGGATACCAACCGAGGGGTTCTCGTGTCTGCGCTCGTTGCCGCTGCCGTCACCGGGATCGTGTGGCTGATCTGGTGGTCGGTCTCCGGTCCTCCGAACTTCGCTCGACTTCTCGGCGTGCCGCGTCTCGGTTCGATCCCCAACGACGCTTCCGGTCCAGCACCGACGCTCGCCGATGCCCGCTCGAACACGAGCGCCGCATACGGAGACCTTCTCGGCGAGATCGAAGGACATACGAGCGGTCAGGTGCTTCTCATCTCCTCCCCCGGACCGGGACAAGGCGCATCGACCGTAGCGCTCAATCTCGCCGTCTCGGCGACGCAGCAGGGGCGCCGCGTAACCTTGATCGACGGCGACGTATCCGGAAACGGAGTCTCGCGCTTTCTATCCACCGGGGCTGAACCCGGGTTGACAGATCTTGCCGACGGCTCGTCAACCCTCGCCGAGTCGGCGAGGATGTGGGAGATCGGGCCGGACTCCGTTCTACCGATCGTGCCGTCGGGTTCGCAAGATGCCGCATCCGGAGACGAACTCGCCGGATCCGGTCTTGCATCATCGCTCGACCAGATCGCAGAGCGTGCCGATGCGGTCTTCATCGACGCACCGCCCATCGCGTGGGACGGCGCGACCGCCCTGCTCGCCGCGCACGCCGACGGAACGGTCCTGGTCGTAACCGGTGCCGCCACCGACGCTTCCGCCGTGGATACGCGCGACCGTCTCGACTCGGCGGGTGCTCCGGTGATCGGATACGTCGAGAACCGGGCGAAGCCGCCTTCGTTCTGGCGTCTCCCCGTCGTCCGCATGCTCAAGCGAACTGCCGGTGCGTTCGTCGCGATCGCTCTCGTGTACTCGGGTTTCATCGGCTACCAACTCAACGAATCCTGGTCCGGGGTCGACCGCCAGGCGCTCGACACAAGCGAGGCTGAAGTTCTGCTCCCACCGACCAGCGCCCCTCCTCCGGCCGACGTTGTCGAGGACGATCCCGAAATACCACCTCTCGAAGAGGTCGTCGTCGCGGCACCGACGATAGAAGGCGCCTACCGATCCCTTCTCCTGATCGGAAGTGATGAGGCTGCCGACCTCGCAGACGTCATCCTCCTCACCGTCCTGCCGGCCGACCCTGAACTCGATCCATTCATGGTGTCGCTTCCCCGCGACCTCTACGTGCCGAACCGTTGCACAGACAGCTACAGCCGCATCAATGCGACACTCCGAGAGTGCGGCGACGTCAACGCAACCACGATGCTCGCCCTAACGGTCGAAGACTTCACCGGAATCAAGGTCAACAACTTCGCGCTCTTCGACTTCGATGGATTCGCGGAAGTCATCGACGGTGTCGGCGGCGTCGAGATCTGCGCCGACTACCCGATGCGAGATGAGAAGTCCCACCTCGACTTCCCCGGTGGATGCGTCAACGCCGACGGTGCAATGGCACTCGCCTGGGTCCGTTCCCGACACACCCAGCAGATGGTCGATGGCCAATGGCGATCCGTGCCCGGGACCAGCGATCTCATGCGGAATCAGCACCAACAAGAAGTGCTCCTCGAACTGGCAAAGAAACTGAGGACGTTCGAATCTCCAACCGATCTCTCGTCCAAGATCGAGGAGCTTTCAAAGGCGTTCGTCGTGGACGAGGGCCTTGGCGTATCCGATGCGCTCAGCCTCGGCTGGAGCCTTCGCGACATCGACGTCACCACGATCGAACGCCTCGTCGTACCCGTGAAGCTCGGGACAACCAACTCCGGTCAATCGATCCTCCGGGCAACGCAGCCGTTCGACGAAGTGCTCTCCGAGTTCTATCCATCGCTGCTCGAGAATCCAACCCCGATCGGCTCAGCATCGCCCGCGGCCCTCTACGATCAGTCCTGATACGACGCACCGCTTGGTTGCCCGTAAGATGTGGGTAACCGCCTGGAGGACCGACACAGCGTGAGCGACCCGAAAGACCCATACGGCAACCCACCGGGATGGACTGATCCGTATTCCGACCTGACGGACATCTCGGGAAACGACCCGATTCCGCCGCTCGAAGATCCCCGTACGCCCGCCGCGACGCCGCCCGGCTCTCCCCTGTTGACCGGCCTGGTCGTCGGTCTCCTGCTGGTCGCACTCTCGGTCGCGGTGTTCCAACTGCTCAAGAGCGACGATGCAGTCCAAGCCGGGGACACAACCACAACCGCACCGGCCGACGGTACAGAGACCACAACACCGGGCGATACGTCAACTACCTCGTCAACGGTCGCCATCACAACACCCCCTTCGGAGCCATATCCACCCGTTGGAACTCCGATCGAAGTCGACAAGATGAAACTCAAGAGCGATCGCATAGCCGTCCAGGACAATGACGTGCCCGATCTCAAGTTCGGCGAGTTCGCCGATCTCACGATCGGCCGACTGGTCTCGAGCTTCGGCGAGCCGGATGACGACACCAACTGGCAGGTCTCAACCGGTCAATGGGGTGTCTGCACCGGTGAGTTGGAGCGAGTTGTTCGGTTCGGGCCGTTCGCGGCGATCGTCACAACGGACGGTACAACCGAGATCTTCAACGGCTACCGCCAGGATCTCAGCTTCGGTGGTCATACATCCGACGCTGCCCAGTTGACGACGCTGAGCGGACTCAAGGCTGGAGACACCGTGGAACGCCTGCAGAGCATCTACGCGACCGAGGACGTCACGTTCGCTGTGGATCCGACCGTCGGCGAGATCTTCGAACTCCGTGGCGCCGAAACGGGCACGCTCCTGCTGTGGGGTCCGGTCAATGGCATCGAGCCAGACTCTCTTGTTGTCGGCATCTACGCTCCCGACGTGTGCGATCGAGGCTGATTCCGGCATCTTGACCTTGGCTTCCGATCAGGCAGCAGGCTCGCCATCCGCGTGGTAGAAGCGTGCTGCCAGCCAGGTCGTGAGCGGCACCGCTGCGACGAGGCCGATGCTCCCGACCAGAGTACGAACGATCTCGACGGCGACGACTTCACTGTTCGCGATCGTTCCGAGCGACTGGTGGGCAACTATGAACAACACGAGCAGCGGCAACGACGCTCCCGCATAGGCGAGGAGCAACGTGTTGACCATCGACGCGATGTGGTCACGGCCCACCCGGAGCGCCCCTCTGAAACGCCCCTTTCGGTCGAGAGACGGGTTCGCCTCCTGGAGTTCCCACACAGTCGACGCCTGAGTGATGGTGACATCGTCCAACGCACCTGCAGCCCCGAGCACGATTCCGGCGAGCAGCAGTCCGCTCACATCGATGCCTTCGAAGAACGTCAGGAGTGACGTCTCCTCAACGGCGAATCCGGTGAATCGCGCCGCAGCAACCACGATGGAAGAGAGCAAGGCTGTGAGGACGAGGGCCGCCGTCATCCCGACGAGAGCGATCGTGGTCATTCGGTTGATGCCGTGGGCAAGGTACATGGCAACATAGGCGATCGCAGCGGAGCCGAACACCGCCACGAGCACCGGGCTCCGTCCGTCGAGGATCGCCGGCAGCACGAACATGAGCAGGATGGTGACGCTGATGGCCAGTCCGATGAGAGCCGTAGCGCCGCGCCAACCGCCGAGGGCAACAACGACCAGACCGAACGCCACCGCCACCACGATCAGGACCATCCGGCGATCGATATCCGCGAACTGATACAGCGACTGGGGATCGGCCGGTCGGACCGAGAGGATCTCAAGTCGGTCGCTGTCGTACATGAAGTCGACGATCACCTCGTCCCCGACTGCGAAGACCCCAGCCTCGTCATCCGGGAACACCTCGAACGTGGCCTCTCGACCGCCCTCCCCATCATCGATCGTCAACTCGATGGAGTCACACCGGGTCTCAGTATCGAATGAACATGGCCCGGTAACCACCGCGTTGACCGTGCCGGACGGGGTGACCCTGGAGGGCACCACCCTGTCGCTGGGAGCAAGTACCGGCATCGTCACGGACGGAGGGAACTCCTGGACGAAAACGAAACCCTCATCGGGACCCTCTGTGACCTCGAACCGAATCACGGTGCAGATCAGGCTCTCGAGGCCTGCACACGAGCGCTCGCTCACGTTGAGGACCGTTGCACGGTGGAAATCGGTTGGAATGCCCAGCGCGGCCAGATCATCGGACTGCGCCTGACTCGCTCCCGTAGGCCGCAGGAGGATCATCCCGAGAAGGATGACGATTCCGAGCACAACACCGAAGACGACGAACGGATCGACGCGGCGGGGTTCCGAAGCCTCAGGCTCGTCCGGAGCCACGTGCGCCAACCACTCGTCGATCTGATCCGGATCGAGGGATCCATCATCGGCCATCTGCTGATTATGGCAGCGCGATCCCAACGCGAATCCATGCACCCCTATCGTTCACGGGCATGTCAACCGCTGCACTGATCGTCGCTCTGATCGTGACGTTCATCGCAGCGGCGATCCAAGGCGTCGTCGGCATGGGATTCGCGATGGTGTCGGTGCCAATCCTGGCGCTCATCCACCCATCTCTGGCCCCTGTTCCTCAGCTGTTGATCACACTGCCTTTGACAATCTTGATGGCGTGGCGCGAGCGTCACCACATTGAACTCTCCGGTCTCGGATGGATCATCGGGGGGCGCGTCCCCGGGGCGTTTCTCGGTGTTGGATTGCTCGCCGTGGCGACCCAGCAGACGCTCGACATAGCCATCGCCGCAGTCGTGCTCGGGGCGGTCGCCATCATCGCCTCCGGGTTCCACGTCGGGCGATCGCCGGTCACCGAGTTCGGTGCAGGCGTGCTCTCGGGGATCTCCGGATTGGTGGCATCGATAGGTGGCCCACCCTTGGCGCTCCTCTACACGAGAGACGATGGCCCGACGGTTCGATCCAATCTCGCTGCGATCTTCTCGATCGGTCTGGCGATCACGATCTCGGCGCGGGCCTTGTCCGGCAACATCTCGTGGTCCGATGTTCGGGTAGCGCTCGTCCTCTTCCCGGCCCTTGCTGCCGGTTACCTGGTGAGCCTCCGCTTCAAGAGCCGGGTGTCTCAACCGCTCGTACGCGGCGCCATCCTCGTCCTATCACTCGTCGGGGCGGTCGGGCTGATCATCAGGGCGATCGTGTAGCCGCCTCAGGACGCATCGATCCACAGCGACTCCCAAGCGTCGCCGAACGATTCGAGGAAGCCTTCGAGAGCCCAGATCAACACCCACGCCAGCAAGGCAAAACCGACGATGGTGAGCACAGCCCGTAGATAGCCGAGCCACGGCTTCTCCGAATCTCGCAGCGACGCCAGCCATCCGCCGGATCCGCTCGACGATGGGATCGCCTGTGGAGTTGTGCCTGTTGCGGGAGCCGAAGTAGCTCGTGTTGGATCCGACGATTCCCCCGCGTGCGGAGGGGCCGGAACGACGGGCAAGGCCGCCGCGGCCAATGCCACCGTCTCAGCTTCGTCGAGATCGAGAACCTCAATGAGTCCTTGGACGACCGTCTCGGTCGGAACGCCCTGGTCACGTTCCCAGCGGCGAACCGAGGCGGTCGACCTCTCGACCGCGGCGGCGAGTTGGCCCATCGACAATCCCTTGGCGAGTCGGGCTTCCCGAACGGCCTGCCCGAAGGTTCTACGATCACTCATCGGGCCAGGATATCCACAGATCAGAGTTCCGCCCGTTCTTGCGCGCTCTCAACTCGCTATCGTTGGATACCGAGCGATCCTGGAGGTAGCGTGGGAACCGAATTCCGTAACCTGGTCGAGTTGTACGAGGCAAGCGTCACCCGCTTCGCGGAGAATCCCCTCTTCGGGACGGGCCATGCCGATGGATGGTCCTGGATGTCGTACCACGACTTCGGCGAGCAGGTCGATTTCGCACGCGCCGGATTCGTCGGTTTGGGCCTGGAACAAGGCGATCGCGTCGCAGCGATCTCCGACAACCGCATCGAGTGGGCGGTCGGCGCCTACGCGACCTACAGTCTCGGCGCCGCCTGGGTTCCGATGTACGAAGCCCAACTCTCCAAGGAGTGGGAGTTCATCATCGGAGACTCCGGGGCAAAGATCGCCATCGTGGCAGACGACGGAATCCGCGCTCAGCTCGAAGACCACCATGACATGCTCCCTGCCCTTGAGCACGTCATCGTGATCAACGGTGAAGCAGGAGGCGATGCCATCACATGGGCAGAGCTCCTCGCTCGCGGCGCCGAATCCCCTGTCCCCGCGATTCATCCGGACTCCGAAGACCTTGCCGGGCTGATCTACACATCGGGAACGACGGGCAACCCGAAGGGTGTGATGCTGTCACACGGCAACATCACCAGCCAGATCAACGGATTCCCGGACCTCTTCCCCATCACAGCCGAGGATCGCTTCGCATCATTCCTCCCATGGGCGCACTCATTCGGGCAGACCCTCGAACTGCACTTCATGATCGCCGCGGGAGCCTCCGCCGGGCTCACGAGTGCCCGAACCCTTATGGAAGACCTTCCCAAGATCATGCCGACCATCCTGGTGTCGGTGCCGGCCGTCTACAACCGCGTGTACGACGGGCTCCAAAAGATGATGGCCGCCAAGGGTGGCGCCAAGAAGGCACTCTTCGATCTGGCGATGGCGAACGAGAAGAAGCGGGCCGCTCTGGCCGCCGCCGGCAAGACCACCCGATGGGTTGAGGTCCAGCATGGACTCTATGACAAGCTGGTGTTCTCGAAGGTTCGCAAAGGATTCGGTGGCCAGTTGAAGTACTCGCTCTCGGGCGGCGCAGCGATCAACGTCGAGGTAGCCGAGTTCATCTCTGCACTCGGGATGACGGTGTACGAAGGGTACGGACTCACCGAAACTTCCCCCGTCTCGAGCGGCAACTGGCCGGGGAGCCGACGCCTCGGCTCGGTGGGTAGGGAGATTCCCGGAGTCCGAATCGATATCGACACAGATGTCACGGGTGACCCCCTGATCGGAGAAATCGTCATCCACGGACCGAACGTGATGATGGGCTACTACAACCTGCCGGAAGAGAACGAGAAGGTCTTCACGGCTGATCATGGATTCCGGTCCGGTGACCTCGGCTACAAAGATGAAGATGGATTCATCTTCATCCGCGGTCGCATCAAGGAGCAGTACAAGCTCGAGAACGGAAAGTACGTCGTTCCTTCACCGATCGAGGAACAGCTCCAACTGTCCGGCTACGTCACCAACATCATGGTGTACGGCGAGCAGCGCCCGTACAACGTGGCGGTGATCGTTCCGGACATGGAGGCGTTGACGAAGTGGGCCGAGAAGCACGGACTGGCAGACCTCTCTGAGGATGAACTCCTCGAGAGCGAGAAGGTCAGCGATCTCTACCAGCGCGAGATCGACCGCCTCTCCGGCTCGATCAAGGGCTACGAGAGAGTGAAGGGCTTCGTTCTCGAGGAGGAGGAATTCGCCCCGGAGAACGGCATGCTCACCCCGAGCCTGAAGGTCAAGCGTCGAGCCGTCATGGAGCGCTACGGCGACGACATAGAGAAGCTGTACGAGAAGAAGTAGATCAGTAGATCAGTAGATCAGTAGATCAGCGTCGCAGGGCCACTGATCTACTGCGCTACTGGGCTACTCGTCATCACGGGAGCCAGGGGTCCACGATTATCGGAACACCTAGGCTCGCTGAAGCTTCCTCGATCGACATCCACGATTCGTCGGCGCAGTCTTCACATGCCGCCCACAGTTCGAAAGTCGTTCTGCTCAACGAGCGACCGTGCACGAACCCGCGGACTCCCCGTCTCGCGCAACGCATGCAGTACCCCCTGATCGACACACCGATCAGCGACGTCGCAGCAACCCGGCGACAGCGCGGTTCTTGGACACTCGGTGGATTCCATTCCACGGCGCACAGGACGGAGACGGGCATGATCGATGCCCCGATACCGCAGGACAGGTCGTGGTCGAGCTTCGACCTCGAGTCCCAGACGCGCAGACCGCATTTGCAGTTCCCGAGATGGCCGGGTTCGAACGGATCACCTCCCATGTGGCAGAACGCCCGACCTGTGTCCGACCACCGATCGACGGATTCGTCCGAGTACAAGGCCGCAACGTGTACATCGCCGTCGGCAGCGAGTCGGGCCCGCTTCCATCCCCTTGGTGCCCCGGTCGGGATGACATCCGGGTAGCCGTCCGGCCAGGGGGGCGGCATCCCACCCTTCGTCGAACCCGTCTCGGGCGTCACAATGGCCCGCCCCGCATCGCGCGTCTCCGCCTCATCCCCCGGTCGATACCCCACCACGAGTTGAAACGCATTGAGACATCGTATCGGAAATCAGGGGACTCCAGCCAGTGGCGAACGACCCGACAAGAATCAAGAGACGACAGGTACCAGGAGATAGACATGAGCCGACTTCGTACGGAATACGGGGGCTACACCCGGCGAAATCGGGCCAAGCGGAGGTGCAGGAAATCGAACCTTCTCCGCGCAACCAACGACCAGCACAACACCCGACCCAACCCGCCGTCAACAAGCCGTCAGGCAACAGAACACGACGATACACGGCACAAGGTCGAGACCGAGAAGGGCTCGACCGCAGTAGGAACCACCGATCGCGGAGGTGCAGGAAATCGAACCTTCTCCGCGTCGCATCAGTGACCCGATACCTCGACACCGTGCTCGGTCGGCGTTGCATCCGGGATCTCGATGCCGGCAGGTTCGAACGCTTCGAAATCGAACCGAACCCGTCGAGGCGAGGCTAGCGGGCTGGCCTGGGACGATGTCCGACCTTGATGCCGGCCGCATGGTCGTCCACGTCACAGGAACTGGTCGTGGAGAAGGCGGAATGGAGTCCCGAAGTGCATCTCTTCAGTCAGGTGTGGCCTCCTGATCTCGTCCTTGAAGAAGTGGGGCTCCGCCGATGGACCCGGGCGAGACGACGGCTGCGGCCTTCAGTCGACGGACGAACGGTGAACGAGGTGGAGACCCCCGAAGGGGTCTCCACAGGAGGACATCCGACCCCGCGTCGATCACACCTCGATCATGGCAAGTAGCCGTCGGAGAGTGTCTTGAGGAACGCAACGATCGCCGCCTCCTCGTCCGGGGTCAGCCCCAAATCGCCGAGTTCGTCGCTGTTGACGTTCTCCTCCACCTCGGGCGCCGGCCAACAGTCGGCGGCAAGCGCCTCGGCCTCCGTGTACGCCCCCGGACACACATCCAGGATGTCCCGCGTGTTGTAGAAGTGGACGATCCCGTCGAGGGTCTTGAAGTAGCCGTTGTGCGTGTACGCCTTGACGACACCGGCCTCGGTGCCCTTGTCGACGTTGCGCAGCGTCGGGACCTTCTGCTTCCCCATCTCATCCTCGTAGACATCCTCCGGGTATCCCGCCGCCTTGAGGAACCCTCCGAGGCCCG
>JAUXCV010000303.1 GCA_030618675.1 Acidimicrobiia bacterium
GCCAACGTGTTGCTCGGTCATCCTTCCTACACGGTCACCCGTGGCACGATCACGTACAAGGGCGAAGACATCACCGAAGCCACCCCCGACGAGCGAGGCCGCTCGGGCATGTTCCTCGGATTCCAGTACCCGGAGGAGATCCCCGGTGTCTCCGTCATTAACTTCCTCCGGGCTGCACTCTCGAACCGGACGGGCATCGACTACACAGTGCTCGAGCTGCGTCTCAAGATCGTCGAGGCGATGCGCGACCTGGAGATGGATCCGGCATTCGCCGACCGGTACCTGAACGAGGGTTTCTCGGGGGGTGAGCGAAAACGCAACGAGGTGCTCCAGATGGCCGTCCTCGAACCGGATCTCGCCGTCCTCGACGAGACCGATTCCGGGTTGGACATCGACGCACTGAAGATCGTCGCCGAGGGCGTGACCAGACTCAGCAACGAAGACCGCGGATTCGTCGTCATCACGCACTATCAGCGGATGCTCGACTACATCACTCCCGACTCCGTCCACGTGTTCCTCGATGGCCGAATCGTCGAGACGGGAGGGCCCGACCTGGCCGACCAGATCGAGGCTTCCGGTTACGACCACTACCGAACCGGGGCTGCAACGACTTGACCGATCTCAGCCACCTTCGCGCGGATTTCCCGATCTTCGATCGGGAGATCAATGGGCACCCGCTCGTCTACCTCGACTCGGCAGCAACGACACAGAAACCCGTCCAGGTCATCGACACCGTGGACACCTTCTACCGGACGATGAACGCCAACGTCCACCGAGGTGATCACACGCTCTCTGCTGAGGCGACCGATGCCTACGAGGGGGCAAGAGCGAAAGTGGCATCGTTCATCAATGCCTCGTCACCGAACGAGCTCGTGTTCTCCAGAGGAGCCACTACGTCGCTCAACCACATCGCCTACGGATGGGGTTTGAACCACCTTTCCGAAGGGGACCGGGTGGTCCTGACGGTCATGGAACACCATGCCAATGTCGTTCCCTGGCAGCTCGTGGCCCGGCATACCGGAATCGAACTCGTCTATCTCACGCTGGATGACCAATACGAAGTCGACTTGTCCGGTCTCGACGATCTGCTCGACGAACGAGTGAAGATCGTTGCCGTCTCGGGAATGTCGAACGTGACCGGAACTCTCGGCCCCGTTCGAGCCTTGGTCGAAGCCGCTCGATCGGTCGGAGCACTCGTCATTGTCGATGCCGCCCAACTGGTGCCGCACTCTCCCGCCGACGTTCAGGAACTCGACGCCGACTTCCTCGTCTTCTCCGGTCACAAGATGCTCGGCCCGACCGGAATAGGCGCCATGTGGGGCAAGCCGGAACGGCTCGAGGAGATGGAACCGACCGAAGGAGGCGGTGAGATGATCTCCGACGTGGGCCTCTACGAATCCCGTTGGGCGCCGGTCCCTCACAAGTTCGAGGCCGGCACACCACCGATCGCTCAAGCCATCGGGCTCGGCGCGGCCGTCGACTATCTATCTGCTATCGGCATGGAGACGGTCCGGGATCATGAGCATGAGATCACCGGATACGCGCTGAAACGTCTCGCCGAGATCCCCGACCTCAACGTGTACGGACCGAGTGACCCCACCAACCGCGGCGGCGCGGTGAGCTTCTCTCTCGCCGATATCCATGCCCACGACATCGCAACGATCCTCGACCAGCACGGCGTCGAGGTCCGCGCCGGTCACCACTGTGCGAAGCCCCTGATGCGTCATCTCCAGGTTCCGGCAACGGCGCGTGCGTCGTTCTACCTCTACAACACGACCGATGACGTGGACCGGCTCGTCGAGGGACTTCTCGACGCACGTTCACTGTTCGGCCTCGGCACCTGAGTTGGGTATCGTTCTCACTCCATGTCTTCCCTCGACGAGCTCTACCGCCAAGTCATTCTCGACCACTACCGGAACCCGCGTCGCCGCGGTTCCCTCTCCGGACCCCATATCCATGCCGAGGGGATGAACCCTTCTTGTGGGGATGAGTTCTCCCTCGATCTGCGGATCGATGAGGGCGTCATCACCGACGCGGCCATCCAGGGCCAGGGCTGTTCGATCTCACAGGCGTCCGGGTCGATGATGACCGACGTGATCGTCGGCAAGACGATCGATGAAGCCAGGGAGGTCACGGCAACCTTCAAGCTGATGATGGGCATCGACGAAGGGGAAGACCCCCTCGATCCGGAGCGCCCGGGAGCGGTGCTCGGCGACCTCGAGGCTCTTCAGGGCGTGAAGAAGTTCCCGGTTCGCATCAAGTGCGCCGACCTCCCCTGGACGACACTGACCGAGGCCCTTGATCGAATCGACGCCTGAACACCGCCCTACCTCTTGCAGGCTGGTCGGTCATGGATTGGTACGATGACCGCATGGATTACTCACCGATGACCGCCCTCATCGTTGTCGACGTGCAGAACGACTTCGCCGACCCGTCCGGTTCCCTCTACGTCGCTGGAGGCGAGGAAACGATCCCGTTCATCAACGAGCAGATCGCTGCGGCCGCTGCGGCCGGAGCGACCATCGTCTGTACGAGGGATTGGCATCCCGAATCGACGCCTCACTTTGCCAAGGACGGCGGCATCTGGCCGGTGCACTGCGTCGGCGATACACGGGGCGCAGACTTTCACCCCGACCTCAACGTGACCGGCGAGGAGGTCAAGAAGGGCGTCGGCGGGGAGGACGGCTACTCCGGTTTCTCGGTGCGCGATCCGGAAACAGGATCGGAGTCGTCCACCGGTCTCGAGGATCTCCTCAGGGATGCAGGGATCACC
>JAUXCV010000195.1 GCA_030618675.1 Acidimicrobiia bacterium
GGAACCGAACGCTCCGTTCAATTGGAGATCGATGAGTCCTGGAACGACGACAAGATCCGCAGCGCTCAACGTCGCTGCCTCGTCGACGGAGGCCGCGATCCGGCCACCCTCGACGGCTACTTCGATCGGACGACCATCGGCTCCTTTCCCTCCCGTGATGTGAAGTCTCATGTCATCCTCCGTGTCCGCGTTCGTAGAGTCCGGTGATCCCCACCGGGAGCCGACCCCGAGCCTCCGCTTTGCCGAATATCGCATCGGCGACCGCGTCGAGCGAGGGTCGGCTGATCGAGTAGGTGGCGAGATGGGTGCCCGATTCCGGATAGGCGGCCAGATCGTATGGGGTCCTCATGGCGATGGTGACGGTCGGGGTGCCGGTGCCGAGAACGGCTCGCACAAGATCGGCCTGGGTCGGTTCGAGCGACGCTACGACGGTGCCGATGACCGCGACTTCCGCCCTTTCTGCCCGTTCGGCAACAGCCGCGATCGTCGCCGGATCGGGTCGGTGAGGTACCACCATCTCGTCGATGCTCCGGTAGTGGCGGCGCAGGGCGTCGGCAAGGCCGGGTGTCTCAAGCGACGATGTGTCCGCCGGCGTGAGATCTGTCGGCTCGGGCTGAACAACAAGAACGGTGCCGTCACCGGGCCGGAGTGGAAGGAGGTTGCCGGTATCCCTCACGACGGTGATGGATCTTGCGGCGAGTTCTCCGGCGAGTTCACGATGGTGGGACGAGCCCACGATGCTCATATCGGGATCCTCGAAGCCATCAACCCAGGTCCGCACGGAGGAAATGCGATGGACCGCATCTGTGATCCGTGACTCGCTGATCAGGCGCCGCGACACGGCAACGTCGAGGCCGGCACTCACTCGAGCCTCCATGTCGTCCGCTGCGGTAAGCAGAAGCAGATCCACACCGGCACGCACGGCAGCGATCACGTCGACGATCTGGGCGGGTCCTTGCGTGATGGCCTTCATATCGAGGGCGTCCGAGACGATCGCACCGTCGAAGCGCAGTCTGCGCCGGAGAAGGTCACCGAGGACCTCCGGGGCGAGTGTGGCCGGCAGGTTGTTCGAACCGGTGAGAGAGGGCAGTGCGATATGGCTCGTCATGACGAATCGGGCACCGGCGTCGATCGCAGAGCGGAACGGCACCAACTCGACCGCCTCCAGACGCTCCCGTTCGTGAGGGATGAGCGGCAGTTCGTAGTGGGGATCACTGTCGGCATCACCGCTGCCAGGGAAGTGCTTGGCTGTGGCCGCGACCCCGACCGATTGGAGTCCTTCGACGAATGCTGCGGCGTGTCGGGCTACCGCCGATGGATCGTCGCCGAAGGAACGGATCCCGATAGACGAGCTGGCGGGATTGGTGCTGATGTCCACGATGGGGGCGTAGTCAACGTTGACCCCGAGCGATCGCAACTCCGATCCGATCGCCGCAGCGACCCTGCGAGTGAGTTCGGGATCATCTGCCGCGCCGAGCGCCATGTTCCCTGCGAACGGTGTCGCCCTTCCGCCGATCGCCATCATCTGGCCGGCCTCCTGATCGGTAGCGATGAGGAGCGGAGCGACCGAGCGATTCGCCGATCGCAGTTCCCCGACGAGGTCAGCGATCTGCGTGGTATCGGCGAAGTTGTGGTGGCGGAACAGCGATACACCGGCGACGCCATGCTCGGCGATGATGTCGAGCACATCTCCCGGCGCCGTCGTTCCGTTGAACGACAACAGCAGCATGCCCGACGGGCTGATCATCCCTTGACCGAGCCGGCAAGCAATCCTCGGACGAAGTATCGCTGCAGGGCAAGGAACACGGTGAGCGGAAAGATCATGGTGATGAACGCCCCGGCGGTGAGAACGTGCCAGTCCTGACCCTTCGTCCCGACCAATTCGTTGAGTCGGGCGGTGACAACCGCCACCTCCGAATCAGTACCGAGGAAGACGAGAGCGACGAGCAGGTCATTCCATACCCAGAGGAACTGGAAGATCGCGAACGCGGCGATGGCCGGGACTGCGAGGGGCAGGACGAGCTTCGTGAACGCCGTGAAGTGAGAGGCGCCATCGATGTACGCGGATTCGAACAGATCCTTCGGGAGTTGTGCGATGTAGTTGTACAACAGGTAGATGGCGAGTGGAAGCCCGAAGGCGGTATGAGCGAGCCAGATACCGAGGAACGTGCCCGTCAGGCCGAGATTGTTGTAGACCCGAAGGAGCGGAACGAGGGTCATCTGCAGCGGGATGACAAGGAGTCCAACGACGATGGCGAACAACAACGTTCGACCGGGGAATCTGATCCAGGCGAACGCGTACGCGGCGAAAGCGGCGATCGTGATGGGGATCACCGTCGCCGGGATCGTGACGATGAGGCTGTTGACGAACGCATCGAACATCCCGTTGGCCGTCAGGACGTTCTGGTAGTTGATCAGCGTCCAGGTCTCGGCAAACGGGTTGGTGAGTACCGTCCACCAGCCCGTCGTGGCGATCGCTTCCTGTGGCCGGAACGACGTGATGAGGAGACCGACGGTCGGGAGCGACCACAAGGCGACGATCACGACCACGGCGATCTTCACCGGCAGTTTCGACAGGAAACCCTGGCCCGGTCGTGTCGATGCCGCCGATGCGACGGTGTTGGTGCGAGTCTTGGTTGTCATGCGCCGATCCCCTGACGTCTGAGGTTGCGGATGTTCATCACCATGATCGGTATCACGACGATCAGGAGGATCACGGCAAGGGTGCTGGCCCGTCCGAAGTTCCTGAACTTGAACATCTCGGAGAACATCCGGTTCGCGATCACTTCCGTCTCGAATCGGCCCCCGGTCATCACGAACACGATGTCGAAGACCTTCAGGATCGCGATGAACACCGTGGTCGTGACCGTGATTACCGACGGCTTGATCGACGGGAGGATGATCTTGAAGAAGATCTCTATGGAGTTCGCGCCGTCGATTTCGGCTGCTTCGATGATCTCGTCCGGCACGCCTTTGATGGCGGCCGAGAGTATGACCATCGCGAAGCCCGTCATGAGCCACACCATGATCAGGATGAGAGCGAACGTGTTGAGCGGGATCTTCTGCATGAACGCTACCGGGCTGTTCCCGAGCCAGGTCCAGATTGCGTTGAAGAACCCGATCTGAGACGCGCTCTCCGGACGCCAGTAGTACATGAAGCGCCAGATCACCGCTGCGCCGACCATGGAGATCGCCATCGGAATGAAGATCAGGGTCTTGGCGATCGTCTCGTGCTTGATCCGGTCGACGAGGGTGGCGATGAGCAGACCGAGCAGCACGGCACCACCGGTTCCGAAGATAAGCCACAGCACGTTGTTGCGGAAGGCGATGTGCATCGCCGGGTCGGTGAACGCCCACTTGTAGTTCTCGAGCGCTCCACCGTCGTCTGTGAAGGAGCGAGCGACGGTACCTACAGCGGGAAAGACGAGAAAGAAACCGAGGAGGGCGACGGCGGGCGTGATGAAGACGTATGGCCGGAGGGCGTCGGCCACCTTGTCCGGAAGGAGATCGACGAGGCGGTCGACAATGATGAAGAGCGCCCAGATGCCACCTACGCCGACCACGAGGGCTACGACGGCGATCATGAGCTTGGATGCGACCGGATTGAGGCCGAGTTGGTCGATCGCGTCGGCCTGGCCTCCGAGACCGATCGTGCGATAGAGCCAGGACAACACGCCGGCGGGACCGTCTTCGGCTTTCAGGAAGGTGAGTCCGGCGGCGAGGACGATGAAGAGGCCGAGAGCGGCGCCGAGGGTTCCGAAGATCTTGCCGGCGGATTGCTTGCCGTTCTCGCTCATGCGCACGCCTCTCTGGGGGTGAATCCCCGGGGGCCATCCGACCCCCGGGGATATCGTAGTCGTCTAGCTGGAAGGCCAACTGTCCTCGATGGCCTGGAAGACCGCTTCGGTGTTCTCACCGTTGGCGGCGATCCAGTCGACCATGCCGGACCAGAAGGTCCCGCCGCCGACGTCCTTCGGCATCGTGTCCGATGCGTCGAACCGGAACGTCGAAGCGCTCGCGAGGATCTCGGCCAGCACGTCGTTCGGGTACTGGGTGTACCA
>JAUXCV010000486.1 GCA_030618675.1 Acidimicrobiia bacterium
TGAAGGCGATGCTCGGCGTGCCGAGTTCGTCGGCGACCCTCGCCACCTTCTCGGGACTCGCCTCGTCGGCGAGGACGTCGTACTCCTTGGCCGTTGAGATGTCCCAGTTCTGACAGAACCGGCAGGCCAGATTGCAGCCCGCGGTGCCGAATGACAACACCGCGGTCCCCGGAAGGAAGTGGTTCAGCGGCTTCTTCTCGATCGGATCGACGCAGAAGCCGCTCGACCGCCCGTACGTGGTGAGGACGATCTCATCGTCGATCCGGGCACGGACGTAGCAGAGACCCCGCTGACCCTCGTGGAGTTTGCACTCTCTGGGACAGAGGTCGCACTGGATACGCCCGTCGTCCCGGAGATGCCAGTACTTCGTCGAGACGACCGAACCCGGCGCACCCAGATCTTCCCGGCGCGGCACCGTCTTGTGGGGAGTTGTGGTCGCGGATTCGCTCATAGTGAACATGTCTTTCCCGACACTCCGAGCATACGCCTTTCTGCACAACAGGAGCGCCGATCGCCGCTCCTGTTCCCGAGGGCACGGCTAGCCCCCGTTCGTTGCCCTTCTGCGCACGCGGGCGAAGCGTCGCACGAAAAACGTGTCACCCCGGTAGGTGGTCTCAATGAGGCCGCCGTCGGCGATGAGGTCCTCGACGACATCCCACCCGGCGCCGGCCCGGTCGAGCAGTTCATGCACGGCGGAGGATCGCATCGGATGCACAGCGATCACGCTCAGGAGATCCTCTCGGGGATCGCCGCTGGAAGCGAACTCGTCTCCCTCGTACCCGACGAGATACTCGACGTGCCGCACGTGCTCGGCGAGCACGTGATAGGCCCGGTTGACCGTCTCCTCATCCGGTGCGGTGATCGTCGCGGACGGTGTCGGCCGCGTCGGGATCGAGAGGTAGGCCTTGGTGAACCCGGTGTCACGGAGGAAGAGGCCGACGGCTTCAACGGATTCGAAGTCATCGTTGAACCCGGCGATGAGCATGGTTTCCGACACGAGATCGCCGTCGAACGATTCAGCGAACCGGGCGATCCCGTCACGCATCGTGTGAAAGGCGAGGTCGGGGTGTGGCCGACTGACACGCCGCCAGACCCACTCGATGGCGGCATCTACCTTCACCGAGACCCAGTCGGCGCCGTTGAGAATCTCGCGGACGTCGTCTCGCCACAGCAACGACCCGTTGGTGATGACGGCGATCTTGATTCCCAACGGATGGAGCAGTCGGATGACCTCGCCGAGGCCGGCGTCGAGGGTCGGTTCGCCGTCGGGGACGAACGTGAGGTAGTCGATATCCTCCCCACGACCCCTGACCTGGTCGACGTGTGCGGTCACTTCGTCGGCGACACGTCGCGGCTCGTAGAACTCCTGGATGTCGAGCGCCCGCTTCACCGTTGGTCCGACCTGGCAGTAGACGCAGGCGAACGAGCAGACCTTCGGTGGGATGTTGTTGATCCCGATACTGCGCCCGAGGCGGCGGGACGGTACTGGGCCGAAGACCAGCGGGGGAGCGTCCACGGCGCCGTGCGAAGTCATGCGACCCGACGGATCCACGCCGCGAGATCGCCGATCACCTCATCGCGGTTCGTCTCGTTGAGGATCTCGTGCCGGCCGTCCTCGTAGAGGTGGACGGTGACGTCGTCGGTCGGCATGTCACGAACGGCCTGCAA
>JAUXCV010000273.1 GCA_030618675.1 Acidimicrobiia bacterium
TGCTGAAGGGGTGTCAGGAGTGTAGGGGACATGCGAGCCAAGAGCCAAGAGGAGACAGGAGACAGGCAGCGGGAGACGAGTCCTCTGTCTCTGCTACTCAGCTACTCAGCTACTCCTTATGAAACTCAGCCTTACCTGTCGGACGGGGTTGTCTTGGTTCGGATCTACCAGGACTACCGATTGCCAGGTTCCCAGTGCGAGGCGCCCTTTGATCACGGGGATCACGGTCGAAGGTGCGACGATGCCCGGCATCACGTGGTCGGCGCCGTGTCCGGGAGATCCGTGCCGATGGCGGTAGAGGCGGTCGTCCCTCGGCAGCATGGCATCGAGCGCGTCCATCAGGTCGTCGTCGCTGCCTGCGCCCGTTTCGATCACAGCGACACCCGCGGTTGCGTGCGGGACGAATACGTTGAGCAGGCCGTCACCCTTGCCTGCAACGAATCGCGCGGCATCGGCTGTGAGGTCGAAGACGCCCCTCCGGTGCCCGGTCTCGATCGAGAGGATCTCAGTGTCCACAGGATCCCGTCAGACGTTCTCGCCCTGGAATATCTCACTCACCGACGCGTCAGCGAAGATGGCGTTGACTGCCCCCGCCAGGATCGGCCCGACCGAGAGCACGGTGATCTTGTCTAGAGCGAGGGCATCAGCAGGAACGGGGAGCGAGTTCGTGATGACGAGTTCTTCGATCGGGGCATCCTTGATCCGCTGGACGGCCGGAGGCGACAGAACCCCGTGGGTCGCAATAACTCTGACCGATAGAGCTCCACGTCGCTTGAGCAAGTCGGCTGCCCCGACCACCGTGCCCGCGGTGTCGATCATGTCGTCGACGATGATGCAGTGCCGATCCCTCACGTCGCCGACGACCCACAGCGTCGATGATTCGTTCCTCACGTCGGAGGATCGTCGCTTGTGGACGAATGCGACCCTGGCGCCCAGGTGCGCTGCGTGCCGCGAAGCCAATTTGACTCGGCCTGAGTCCGGAGAGACCATCGTCGTGGGCCCCTCGGTCGTCTTCGACAGATAGTCAGCGAACAGATGGAGAGCGGTGAGGTGGTCGAACGGCTTGTCGACGAAACCCTGGATCTGACCCGTGTGGAGGTCGAGGCTGACGATGCGATCGGCACCGGCGGAGACGAACAGATCGCCCATCATGCGGGCTGAGATCGGTTCGCGGGGACGCCCCTTCTTGTCCTGTCTGGCATAGCCGTAGAACGGCACGACCGCTGTGATTCGCTTTGTCGACGCACGCTTGAGAGCGTCGATCATGATCAACTGCTCCATGATGTTGAAGTTGATCGGCGTCGTGTGGCTCTGGATCACGAAGGCATCGGCGCCTCGTACGCTCTCGGTGTAGTGGATGTAGATCTCACCGTTGGCGAAGACCGAGCGTTCCACGCCTCCGAGCTCGACGCCGAGGATGCGAGCTACCTCCTCGGCGAGAGGTTCATTGGCTGAACCCGAAAAGACCATCAACCGTTTCTGGCTCCGAAGCTCCATTACTCCCCGTCCCGAGACGCCCGACGCTTCCGCTTGTCAGCGTAGCCAGGGATCTCCTTTTGATGCGAACGCTCGATAGCGAGTGCGCCCGGTGTCACATCGTGTGTGATCACCGAGCCGGCACCCGTGTAGGCGTCGTCTCCGATCGTCACCGGAGCGACGAGCATCGTATCCGAGCCGATCCTCACCCGATCTCCGATGGTGGTGCGGTGTTTCTCGAACCCGTCGTAGTTGACGGTCACGGTCGCTGCCCCGATATTCGAGGCTTCTCCGATCGTTGTATCGCCTATGTAGCTGAGGTGCGGGACCTTGGAGCGGACTCCAACCTGAGAGTTCTTGATCTCGACGAAGGCACCGGCTTTCGCCCCTTCCTTGAGGTCGGTTCCCGGCCTCAGGTAGCTGAACGGCCCGACCGTCGCCTCTGGCCCGATGACGGCCCCGTCGAGCACCGAGAACCGCACGGTCGCTCCCGGAGCGATCGACGTGTTCCCGGCATGGACGCTCGGTCCCACCACGGCTCCGGCGCCGACCGTCGTGTCACCCTCGAGGTAAACGTCCGGGTAGATCGTCGCGCCGGGATCAACCGCGACCCCGGCATCGATGTAGACCCGGGAGGGATCGAGCATCGCAACACCTTCAGCCATGAGTCGATCGTTGATACCGCTCCTCAAAGCTTCCCCAACGCGCGCCAGTTGGGCATGCGAATTGACGCCCGCTCCTTCCACCACATCGGTGACGACACCGACAACCCGATGGCCGTCTGCATTGAGGATCCCGATCACATCGGTGAGGTAGTACTCACCCTGGCTGTTGTCCCGACCGAGGCGGCCCAACGCGTCGCCGAGGAGTTCGGCGTCGAAGGCGTACACGGACGTGTTCACCTCGTTGATTCTGCGCTGCCGATCGTCGGTGTCCCTGTCCTCAACGATCCCGACGACCTGGTCACCGCGGCGTTCGATCCGTCCATAGCCGGTTGGGTCATCCATCTCCACGGCGAGAACCGTGGCGGCGGCGTGTTGATCTCGGTGTGTCTCGACAACTGTTGCAAGCGTGCAGGCTTCGAGCAACGGCATGTCGCCCGGGACCACAAGAACCGTGTCAACGGTATCGCCACAGCCGCTGAGTCCGACGCGCACCGCATCGCCCGTCCCGAGTTGAGGTTCCTGGACAACGCTCGCCACACCAGATGGCAACGCGTCCACGACTGCGTCGGCTCCGTGGCCGATCACGGCAACGATCTCGTCCGCCTCAAGTGGATCGACCGCCGCCAACACCCACCCGAGAAGACTCCGACCGGCGGCGCGGTGGAGCACTTTGGGCAGTTCGGACTTCATCCGCGTGCCCTTCCCTGCGGCGAGCACGATCACACCGAGACTCATTGGACCTCCATCGGATTTGGCTGGGGGGACAGGACTCGAACCCGTACTGGATGGACCAAAACCACCCGTGCTACCAGTTACACCACCCCCCATTGGGGCACCCGAAGATTAGGCAGGACTCAGGGCTTCCGATCGGCGGGAGGA
>JAUXCV010000422.1 GCA_030618675.1 Acidimicrobiia bacterium
AATGAGACGCTCATGGTGCAGAGCGGTGGCTACATCGCATCATCACCGGCGCTCAACGTCGACACGAAGTGGAGCGGAGCGAAGACGTTCTTCGCCAGCGAGGGTCTCGTCATGTTGAAAGTCCACGGCACCGGGACGCTGATCATCTCGGCATACGGAGCGATCGAAGAACTCGTCCTCGGACCGGGCGAGAAATTCACGGTGGACACCGGGCACCTCGTCACCTTCACCGAGGGCATGGGCTTCGACATCCGCAAGGTCGGCGGTTGGAAGAGCACGCTCCTCAGCGGCGAAGGCCTCGTCGTGGACCTCACCGGCCCCGGTACGGCAACACTCCAGACGCGCAGCGAAGATGCGTTCTTGAGTTGGATCATCCCGAAGCTGCCGAATCAGAACGCGAGCCGCGCCTAACCCTGAGTCGGATCGCGACCCGCGAATCCGACGCCCGATAGATCGGCCATGTCCCGTTTGAAGGTCGTCAGGTCGGCAGGCGAGAAGTCGCTGAGTCGGTGGTGGCCACAGGCGCGGGCGAGGACCTGCATCAACGCCACAACTGATTCGAAGTAGCGAGCGAGTCGGTCGGCGGCTTCGTCGACCGGGAGCCTTGCCCGGAGGTCTTCACGCTGGGTCGCGATCCCGACCGGGCAGTTGTTCGTGTGGCAGGCTCGCATGCCGATGCACCCGATCGCCTGGAGTGCGGAGTTCGAGACGGCGATCCCGTCGGCTCCGAGTGCCAGAGCCTTCACGAAATCGGCGGGCGTCCGCAACCCTCCGGTGATGATGAGCGTGACATCGTCTGCACCTGCGGTATCGAGGTGTCGTCTGGCCCGAGCCAGTGCCGGGATGGTCGGCACCGAGATGTTGTCGCGAAAGAGCAGCGGCGCCGAACCTGTGCCGCCGCCGCGTCCGTCGAGGATGACGTAGTCGACGCCAACTTCGAGCGCCGCATCGAGATCGTCTTCGATGTGCTGAGCCGAGAGCTTGAAACCGATCGGGATCCCTCCGGTGCGATCCCGAACTTCCTCCGCGAACTCCCGGAAGTCGGCCGGCGTTTGCCAGTCCGGGAAGCGTGCCGGCGAGACCGCCGTCACGCCGACCGGGATGTCACGCACGGAAGCGATCTTGGGTGTGACCTTGGGCCCGGGAAGGTGACCTCCCGTGCCGGTCTTGGCCGCCTGCCCACCCTTGAAGTGGAAGCCCTGGGATCGCTCGACGATGCTCCACGAGAATCCGAATCGAGCCGAAGCCAGTTCATACAGATACCGGCTGCTCTCGGCGTGTTCTTCAGGCAACGCTCCTCCCTCCCCCGAAGCGATCGCCGTACCCGCCCGTTCCGCTCCTCTTGCAAGGGCCGTCTTGGCTTCCTGGGAGAGCGCCCCGAATGACATGTCGGATACGAAGATCGGGATGCCGAGATGGAGCGGCCGTTTCGCCGAAGGGCCGATGGTCAGACCGGTCCCGACCGGCTCATCGTCAAGGAGTGGAGCCGTGGCGAGTTGGGCGGTCACAACCTGGAGATCGTCCCACGATGGGACCTTCGATCGGGGCACACCCATGGCGCCGGATAGCCCGTGGCTGCCGGTCCGCTCCAGTCCGTGCCCGGCGAGCTCTCTGATCATCTTGACGTTCGGCTCGTCTGGCGTGCCGGTCGGGTCCTGATAGGCGCCCTGGTAGGCGTCCCGGTCGTGTGGTTGAGGATTGCTCTCCGCCCACGCGGCGATCTCGTCCGTATCCACGACGACGGCGCCGGCGTCGATCCACGCGGTGAATCGTTCGAGCCGCTCTGCGTTGTTGTACTGGGAGACACCGGACCGGAATCGGTAGTCCCACCCATGCAACCCGCAGACGAGGTTCTCGCCTTCGATGCAGCCGTCCGAGAGAAGTGCGCCGCGATGGAGACACCGGCCGTAGAGAACGGATACGTTGTCCGTCGTCTCCCAACGAATAACGACGAGATCGGCACCCGCAATCG
>JAUXCV010000417.1 GCA_030618675.1 Acidimicrobiia bacterium
GCCTTCACTCACGCCGTCGATCACTTCGTCGATCTCTTCCGTATCGAACCGGAGTTGATCGCCGCCGATCTCCACCCCGGGTACCTCTCGACCCGGTGGGCGGAACAGCAGAACCTCCCCGTCGTCAAGGTGCAACACCACCACGCGCACATCGCGTCGGTGATGGCCGAACACGGCGTCCTGGACCCGGTCATCGGTTTCTCGTTCGACGGTACGGGCTACGGGACCGACGGCACCGTATGGGGCGGCGAGGTTCTCATCGCCGGGTACGAGGATTTCGACCGCGTCGGTCATCTGAAGGCGACCCCGCTTCCCGGCGGTGATGCCGCCGTGAGGTCCCCGTCGAAGATGGCCCTTTCACATCTTCTGACCGCCGGCATCCCGTGGACCGACGACCTCCCTCCGGTCTCCGCCCTCACTGACGAAGAAGCCCGTCTCCTCGCTACCCAGATCGAGCGCGGGATCAACACGGTCTCGACAACGAGCATGGGCCGTCTCTTCGATGCGGTCTCCTCCCTCGCAGGGGTGCGCCAGATCGCGTCGTACGAGGCGCAGGCAGCGATCGAGTTGGAAGCGCTCGTCGACGCTTCCGAGGGTGGGTCGTACGCCTTCGCCATCGCTGAACGCGACGAGTCGCTACTGATCGATCCCGCTCCCGTTCTCCGTTCCATTGCCGACGATGTTGTGAGTGGCAAGTCTCCCGGAGCGATCGCCGCCCGTTTCCACACGAGCGTCACGGAGATGATCGTCGAGACCGCCGAACGTGTTCGAAGACGGACGGGTCTCACTACCGTTGGGTTGAGCGGAGGAGTGTTCCAGAACGTGACGCTGACGCACGCGACGAGAGCGGCGCTCAACGGGAAGGGATTCGAGGTGCTGATACACCGGCTCGTGCCTCCCAACGACGGAGGCCTGGCACTCGGTCAGGCCGTGATCGCTGCGGCGAGGAGATAGATCTCATGTGTCTTGGCATCCCTGGAAGGATCATCGAGATCACCGGTGAGGGCGTCACGATGACCGGGAAGGTCGACTTCGACGGCATCGTCAAAGAGGTGAGCCTCGCCTACGTGCCCGAGATTTCGATCGGGGACTACACGATCGTCCACGTCGGTTTCGCCATCACTCAACTCGACGAGAAGGCCGCCCTCGACACACTGGCCCTCCTCCAGGAGATGGAAGCCGTCGAAGTCGAACTCGATCCCGACGCGGCGCTCGCGGCAGAAGAAGCGATCGCCAAAGGTGACGAGTGAAGTACCTCGACGAGTTCCGTGATCCCGATCTGGCTCTGCGGCTTCTCGACGACATCGCCAACATCACGACGAAACACCACGTCCTGATGGAGGTGTGCGGAGGCCAGACCCATTCGATCATCCGCAACGGTATCGACCGTCTCCTCCCCGACGACATCGAGATGGTGCACGGCCCTGGATGCCCGGTCTGTGTGACCCCGCTCGAGACGATCGACAAGGCGCTGGCGATCGCGTCGCGCGACGGCGTCATCTTCTGCTCGTTCGGCGACATGCTGCGAGTGCCGGGTTCCGGGCGTGACCTGTTCACGGTCAAGAGCACCGGGGGAGACGTACGGATCGTCTACTCGCCCCTCGATGCGGTTCAGGTCGCCAGAGACAACCCGGACCGCGAGGTCGTGTTCTTCGGCATCGGATTCGAAACGACCGCGCCGGCCAACGCCATGGCCCTCTATCAGGCGAAGCAGGAGGGACTCACTAACTTCTCCATGCTCGTCTCACATGTCCTCGTTCCCCCGGCGATGCGCGCCATCCTCGACTCCCCGACGAACCGGGTGGAAGCCTTCCTTGCCGCAGGGCACGTCTGCTCCGTGATGGGCTACGAGCAGTACTACCCCATCGCCGAGGAGTACGGGACGCCGATCGTCATCACCGGATTCGAACCTCTGGACCTGCTCCAGGGGATCAAGTTCGCCGTGCTCCAACTCGAAGAGGGTCGGGCCGAGGTCGAGAACGCCTACGAACGAGCGGTGAC
>JAUXCV010000378.1 GCA_030618675.1 Acidimicrobiia bacterium
GTCAAGATAACTTGATATCGTCACGATGTCCAGGGGTATGCCGAACTCCAGCAGCTATCGAACCTCGACGGTGGCATCAAGCCGGGAGACAATCCCGTGCGTTGGATCGAAGTATGTAGGGATAGTGCCTTCTATCGACAACGACAGACCGGGCCCACGGAGACAGGAACTGCCTCACGGGCTCCATTCACGTTTGGCCATAGTTTCGATGACCTGCTTGGGAGCGATGTGAGCGAGGTATCGGTCGGTGGTCGCCAACGACGCGTGGCCGAGTTGCTGTTGGATGATCGGCATCGGGACGCCTTCCATCATCAATTCGTAGGCATGGCTAGCTGTCAGATCGTCGAGTAGTCACCTCCCTAGCTTCACTGGTTCGAACCAGTAGATCTGCCTTCGTTTCACTAGCCATAGCCAGTATGTCATACTTGCTATTACTGGCTGTAGCCGGTATGTTGAGCACATGGCACAAGATCGGGCGCTCGCGCGAAGACAACTCGACAAACGACTGCGGCGGGTTCAGCCGTTCTCCGGCCAGCCGCGGCCTCACAGAGGTTGGATTCGAGCTGTCCGTGACGCACTTGGCATGACGAGCGCCGACCTTGCTAACAGGATGGGCGTGATCCAGCAGACGGTTCCCGACCTGGAACGCAGCGAGATGCAGGACAGCATCAAGCTCGGGACTCTGCGCCGAGTCGCCGATGCACTCGATTGTGATCTCGAGTATTTCCTGGTGCCGCGAACATCGCTCGACGAGTCCGTTCGCCGGCAAGCCCACCTGAAGGCCACACGAATCCTGAGGAACGTGTCCCATCACAGCCGGCTCGAGGATCAGTCGGTCTCCGCCGAGGATGCCGCCGCACAACTTGAGGAGTTGGCCGAGAGCCTCGTGGACCGCAGAGGCCTGTGGGCCGGAACCGGTTGATCCGTGGTCGATCCCCTGCTCCCGCTTGGCAAGGGCCACACCGAACTCTCTGATGATGATCGACTCGGCCTCGTCCCCACCTACATCGCCACACGTGGTGAACTGAACGATGCCGAACAGCGGAACATCACTCGCTCACTCCGGCGACGGAATCCAACAACCGATCAGATCCTCGACGACGTGTACCTGCGGGAACTCCACCGGGCCATGTTCGGCGATGTCTGGAGTTGGGCGGGCCGCTATCGACTCACCGAGACGAACATCGGAATCGATCCGATCCAGATCGCGAGCGGTGTTCGAAGGCTCGTCGACGATGCCGGCGCGTGGGTCGAGTTCCGCACGTACGATCCGGACGAGTTGGCCATCCGCTTTCACCACCGTCTCGTTACGATCCATCCGTTCTCGAACGGCAACGGGAGACACGGTCGGATCGCCGCCGACTACTTGGCCAAATCCCTCAATCGTGGAGTATTCACGTGGGGAGCGGGACTCACCGTTGACAGCGCCACATTGAGGACAACCTATGTGCGTGCCCTCCAGCTTGCCGACGACGGGAGCATCGACGACTTGCTCACCTTCTGTCGAGCGTGACGAGACGTTCGGGTGGAAGCCGGATCAGCCGGGCTGAATCCCCGACCCGCGACCAAGCGGGATGACAATGTCAACGAGGCCCGATCCCCGGCCAACCGACAGCGCGACGGAACCCCCCTCAGATCTTGCCAACCGTCACCCGGAGGGATCAGATGTCGATGCCCCGGCGAGCAGTCCTGCTCGCCGCTGCACAACTCGGCGAGTCTTCGGGAGGTCAGAAAACGCCTTGAACGGAGATCCGTCGAACGCATCAAGAACCGCTGCGGCGACCGGCTCCACCGTTCTGTGCAGCATTGCTTCAACAGCCTTGACCGGAAGACCCAGAGGTTCAACCGCTTCGAGGAATCGGCGTCGACCAAGGTCCCGGACGTTGCGATTTCCGCCGAAAGGCGCAGCGAGTGTCGTGTCACCGTAGGGACATGTCGACACCAGGCCATACACAGGGGTCGGGCGCCACAGACCGTCCTGGCTGCGATATATCGCCAGATTGCGGGCGTGGAGATCACCATCGCAGGCCAAGTACGACAGCACGAATCGTTTGAGCAACTCCAATCTCGCAACCGGTGGTGCTGAGCACCGGTCCGCAAGCCCTGCGATGGCGTCAACCGTGTCGAGGTCATACTTGTCCGCCGGGTACCTCCCGAGAACCTGACAGCCATCCTCAACGGGAAGCGCAACGACTCCGTCGTCAATCATGACACGGTCGAACCGCTCTACAACAAGAC
>JAUXCV010000033.1 GCA_030618675.1 Acidimicrobiia bacterium
CACGTGATAGCTGCTGGTCCCGTCGTTGAAGAGGTTCGAGACTGGTGGCGTTGTTCAGCATTCACGCCTCAGCCTCTGGAGATCCTTGCACGCGGCGCCTATACGGCGCCTATCAGTCCGGAAACCAGGGAACACGCAACCGAACGCGTTGGGACGCAACGGGACGAAAACCCAATGGACACAAGGGTTTCTGCGATAGCAGGGGATAGGGCGGGATCACTCGGGATGGGGTTTCGTGGACTGGCAGTCAAGGGGTCAGGGGTTCGAATCCCCTCAGCTCCACCGGAAAGACAAACGTTGAAACCCTTGCTACGGCGGGGGTTTCAACGCGTCTGGGGTTGCCTACAGACCGAGTCCGGGAGGGTCTTTTCGGTCGAGAGTCCGCGAGGGTCCCCAGGAAAATGGCGTCGAGCCGCTAGGCGGCAGCCTCGTCGAGGGCGAGCTGGTGAACGTGTTCGGTGACCCCACCGAGGGCGAGGGTCCAGTCTTCGCGGGCCGAGCAGAAGAGCAGTTGGCAGTGCAGGAGGCGCAGGTCGACGCGCGTGAACGGGAAGTCAAGGCGGAGGCGGAGCGCCTCCGGAGGCAGAACGAGTCGCTGCGTCTCTGGGAGGGCGAGCTAGAAACCGGGGAGCAGCGGATCGAGTTGGTATCGAAGCCGGCGTCCCGGCCCCGGACGGCCAAAGCGAGCGTCGGCCGAAACGAGCGATGCCCGTGTGGCCCAGGTTCGAAGTACAAGCGGTGCCATGGCTGATGATAGCGTGAACCTCTATTGCCAGTCGTCGGGTCGGGATGCGAGTTGGTCGAGAACCGACATGGCGAAACCGACGCAGACGACCTCGACGCGGTCAGCGGGTATGTCAGAGCTGAGCCCCTCCACAGCGAGGCGGACACCGGCTGCGGCGGGTGCTCCGAAGAGAGCTTTCAGATAGCCGAGGGCTGTCCTGGTGGAGGGGCCGGCGGTGGGATGCTCAAGGAGTGACTCGAACCGGTCGACTGCCGCTTCTGCCCCGAGATGCAGCATCAACCGATAGCTGTCGGCGGCGTCCTTGGCGATCACACGGTCGGGTCGTGTTTCGGCCTGTGCGGTGCGTTCGCCGATCTTGTGGAGCTTCGCCACCAGCAGAGCCGTGGGCCCGGCAACGTTCACGGTGATCGCCCGCTTGTCTGTCGGATCCAAGGAGGTGATCGTCATGGGTGACCTATCGACGAGCGTGGCTTCGAGCCCGTCGGCCCTTCCCGCCGCCTGCTTGCCATGGCCCGTGAGTCGAGCGCCGCGGCGTCCGGGTCCGGCAAGGGCTTCAGGCACTATGAGATCAACAGGGACAATCTCGTCTTGGCCGTCCACGACGATCGACTTCCCCCAGATTCCGGGGCGATCGGGCTGGGTTCGCTCGAAACCGGCATCCGTCATCAGTTCGGCGAGCAACGGTGTTTCGGCGAGCGTGGTCGGGTCGATCGCGAGGTCGGCGTCGGTGGTGTAGCTGGCCGAGAACGACAGTTCGATCTCGTCGGTCCGGAGGTAGACGGCCTGTGCACCGACGAGCACCAGCGAACCACGATGATCCGCGAGCGCGTCGAGCGCCTCCAACAGCACCCGACGAGCCTCGACCATCAACGGAGGCGGATCCGTCATGAGAAGGCTCCCGATGTGATCCGCCACGCGTCTTCGTTCTCGATCATCCACTCGAGGACTGCCTCGCCTTCCTGTGGCATGCGACCGGTGCCTCCCAGACAGTCGAGGACGATTTGGCTGGGTGCGACCCAGTGGATGCGATCGCTTGTCGTGAACCGTGAGAAGACGCCATTGTCGGCGGGACGAACGAGTTGGACATCAGCCCCTTGTTCTGCCGGGAGCAGGTCCAGCGCTGCCATGAGTGCGTCGGGCTTAGGGGAGTAGACGGCGAGCCCCGCCGGGGCGGTGACTGCTCTGATCCGGGCCGCGGCAAATGAGCCGGTGACGGCGTAGTCCTGATCATCGACGTTGGTGAGCGCTTTGAGAGTCCGCTGGACGCCGCTGCGGGCGATGTAGCTTGTGGTTCGCCCTTTGTCGAAGAGAGCGACGGCGTTTCCACGACGCCGGAGCATCGCGGGCCAGTCCACCTCTTCGACCGTTCCGCGCTTGTCGCGCCGGATCAGGGCCTCGCGTTCGAGCGCCTGGAGGGTTCGTGAGGAGTACCCGGCGCTCACATCCGCAAGCTCTGCGAGTTGGGTCACCGAGTAGGGGGGCGCGAAGTCGATCAGCGCGCGGACGATGCGTCCGGCCGCCGGCCCCGAGATCCCTCGCTCTGGTCGTCGCCGTGGTGTTGGCTCACGTTGAGCGCCCTCAGTCCTCACCGAGAGACCGGGATAGTCGATGGCGATCCGGGCGTTGCCGGTGAGGTCGAGGTAGTTGATGCTCGCCTCCTCGAGGACTTCGCGACTTCGCGGGCTGAGGTACCGGCTGACAACGAGGATCGGATTGTCGGCGTCTCTACGCATCCGCCGGGCGAGCGGGTCGTTGTAGGCCTTGTCCAGTTCAGCGGGGGTGGTACGAGGGCGCGCGTCGACGAGGATCGGGCGGCCGGTACCTCCACGGTCCTCCACGAAGAATCGCTCATCGGCCAGGCCGTCGTCCCGTGCCTGGCTTTGCCCGCGCTCGACCGTCCACTGGGGCGGGAGAAGGCCTAGTAGCACTTCGATAGCTTGCTCGAGGAGCGTCTCGGGTGTCTCTTGCTCTATCGTCATCTGACCATTCTCTTCTACAACCCGAGAGATTGCAAGTTATGTCCTATTGCCACCATGTGGCAATGTAGCCGCATTGGCAACGTACGATGACCGTGATCTGGGATCGGGAGGCATGTGGCCGCTAACTTGGATCGAGGTGGATGAGTGGACGTCGGGACGTTGGGGCAGTGGTTGTGGGACGCGGCGTGTGAGATCCGCGGACCGCTCGACGCACCCAAGTTCAAGGACTACATCCTTCCGCTTGCTTTCCTGAAGCGGTTGTCGGATGTCGTCGACGACGAGGTTGCCCGCCCCGGCTATGCATGCGATCCGCGACTGGTAGATGTGCTCGGATCATGGTCGCTGTCGGACTGCGTGTCGCCACAGAGATCGACTCCGGTACCCCCGTTCGTTGACGACACGGCCTGCGCGAATCGGCCGAAGCACATATCGAAGCCTCTTCGTGTCAAGGGTCCTCGGGACACGGGGGCGATCGGGGGTCTTCGGTGGCTTGTCAGTTCCAGCACGCCGCGGATGATCCGGGGCGCCGGTGCGTGGTGATATGCATCATGATGCCTGGTAGCATGCAGGCATGGAGCAGAGGGCATTCACGGTTCGTCTCGACGCTGATCAGGCGTCTGATCTGGAAGCGGTCGCTGCCGCGGATGGCGTTTCGATCGCTGAGGTGATTCGCCGGGCGGTCGCGGATCGGATCGAGACTCGTCGCAAGGACCCGGCGTTCCAAGCGCGGATCCGGTCGATTATCGATCAGAACCAGCGGGTCCTCGAGCGGCTTGCTGAGTGACCGTCGACTATCTCGATCTCGACCCATCCGTTCTCCTTCCGGCGACTTCGATGCGAATGGCGAGGCCCCTCTTCTCTGTAGGTCATAGACGATACGCTATAGCCATGGACACGATCGAGGAACAGCTCGCCGGGTCATTGCTACGGTCAACCCGATCGAGCTTCGGACTGTCGCAGACGGCGTTTGCCGATGTACTGGGAATCGCACAGCCAACCTTGTCGGCGTACGAATCGGGGCGCCGGCAACCGACGCTGCCCACGCTGCTGCGAATGCTGAACCGAAGTGGTCTCGAGCTTCGACTGGAGCTGGTGGAACGCGACGACCACGATCAGGTGCTCGCCGAGTGGGAATCGACGCTGGACGACGCTACCCGGCACCGGCTGCGGTCACAGGGCTACCGGCTGGTGAGCGATGCCGCCTGAACTCAGCGACGACCATGTCGCTGCTATCTGCCGGTTTGATCGACCATGAGGTGAGGTTCGTGATCATCGGCGGCATGGCGGCGCGGCTGCATGAGACGGGGCACGCCACGATCGACGTCGATATCTGTCCGTCGAGCGACGATGCCAACCTGTCGAACCTCGCCGATGCGCTCCAGGAGCTTGGTGCCCGCCTTCGGGTCGAGGGAGTTCCCGACGGCGTGCCCTTCGATCCGCATCCGACGATGCTGCGGGGCGTGGCGATGATGACCCTGATCACCGAAGAGGAACCACTCGACATGTGCTTCGTCCCGGTCGGTTTCGCCGGTGGCTACGACAGTCTCAACGAGCACGCCTCGATCATCGTGGTTGGCGCCGTCGATGTGCCGGTGGCATCGCTTCGGGACGTCGTTACCTCGAAACGCGCCTCCGGACGCCCCAAAGATATCGTCGCACTCCCACCGCTTGAGGCACATCTCCGCAGCCGGGAACGGTGACGTCGATCTTGGGAATCCGGAGCCGATGATGGTTGCCATTTCGTCAGGCGGGACGTTCCCATTGCACCGGGCGCGTCGTCGGGGTATGTTCAGAGTCAAGCTCCTGGGGTATGAGGGGCAACAGGAGAATGAGGTATTCATGAAACGGATTGCAATCGGATTTGTCGCGTTGGCGCTGGTTCTCACAGCATGTCAGTCGGCGGCGGAGGTCCTCACGGAGCAGATAGCCGAGCAGGCCATCGGCGACGGCGATGTCAAGATCGATACCGAATCCGGTGAGATCTCGGTGGAAACAGACGACGGTTCGATCACCATCGGTGGAGGAGAGCTCCCGGATGGCTTCGACGTGCCACTGCCGGACGGATACCAGGTCACGAGCGTGTTCACTTCGGACGGGTCCTCGGCCGTGACACTCGCCTACCCGGGCGGCGACTACGACGCCATCGTGTCGTTCTTCGACGACTGGACATCTGGCCAGTCGAGTGAGTGGTCGACGTCATACAGCAGCATCAGCGCCGATGATGGATCCATCGACTCGGCGAACTGGTCAGAGGACGACGGCGCGACCTTCATCTCCGTCACGAGTTTCTGCCTTGTGATCGACGACTCGGTCGACGGGGACGACTGCATCGCCGTGAACATCAATTCCGGCGAGTAGCGGGAGTTCATCCCTCACGGCGAGACGGGTCCGGAATCGGATGGCCCGGGGCGTGCCTATAGACACCGAGGGGATATCCTTCGAGCATGAAACGTATTCTCCTTGTCCTTGGTGTTGTGGTTTTGGCGCTGGTTATTGTGGCGTGTGGCGGGTCCGATGATTCGTCGGGCGACTCTGGTTCAGCCCCGTCTGTGCCGGATGTCGAACTGTGGTCCGGCGCGGCCCTGCCTACCGAGGAGATGAGCGCGGAGGCAGCAACCGCGGTGGACGCGGTGGCACAGTCGCTCTTCGATAGCGTCGTTCCTGCGGGCGAGCTACCCGGGATGTGGATCGGCGTGTGGGATCCCGCCGAGGGTGTTTTCATGGCGGCCTACGGCGAGGCCGTGCTTGGAGAGACCGAGGCGACGGTAGAGGATCATTCCTACATCGGGAGCGCGACTAAGACGTTCACCGCAACGGTGATATTGGAGTTGGTTGCAGCGGGCGAGTTGTCTCTGGACGACACCGTGGCCGATGTGGTGCCTGATCTGGCCGAGCAGTTCCCCGACACGGCGGGTGTGACGGTCGAGCAGTTGTTGGGGATGCACAGCGGCATCCCCGAGTATGCCAACACGGGTGTCGTTCTTCAGAAGGTCGTTGACGACCCGGCGACAGATCTGACCATAGAGGAGATCATCGGCATGACGGTGGACGCGGCGGGGGTCGAGGCGCCGGGAGCCGGCTTGTATTCGTCGACGAACTATCTGATCCTGGGGGAGATGATCGAAGCGGTCGTCGGTCAGCCTGCCGAAGAGGTCATCACCGATCTCGCGCAGCGGACCGGTCTGGACAACACCGCCCTGCAAGCCCCGGGGAACAACGAGATGCCCGATCCGTCGTCCCACGGCTACATCAACAGCGCGGGTGTCGGGTCGCTGGCAGCGGTCGGCATCGACGCCGCGGCAGGAACTGACGTGACCGACTGGACCGTGTCGTGGGGTCAGGCTGCCGGGGGCGCGTACTCCACCGTGGCAGATCTCGGTATCTGGGCGGGGACCGGCCTGGGCACGGCGCTGTTGCCTGTTGAACTCGGCGAGCAGCGCCTTCAGAGTTCCACGATCGTTGCTGACCCCGACACGGGCGCCACTCTCGAATACGGGTTGGGCATCATAGATTTCGGTAACGGCTGGATCGGCCACAGCGGCCAGATCATCGGCTGGGAATCCCTCGTCCTGTACAACGTCACATCCGGTGCAGCGTTCGTCGGCCTGGTGAACGAGACCGGTTCGCTCGTCATGCCTCTCAGCGTGGCCGCCACCCAGTTCCCCGATTTCGCCGAAGGCCTGATGGGCTAGCCGGTTGGTCGTTGAGTCTGGGACCGACGCCGGGATCACCGGACCGTTGGTGGAGCCGGCGAAGATAGCCAGAGGACCGTCGACACTCTCGAGTTCGGTTTGCCGGGGCTGGTGACACCGAACTTGGGGTCTGTTCCCGTCTGGTCGATACTCTGGGGGTCAACGAGCGCGGAGGTCGGAGGATGGCTGGGTACCGAGTGGTCATGGTGGTCGCCTTTGCGGTGGCGGTCGCGGCGTGCGGTTCTGAATCGACCGACACCTCGAGTGCAGTCTCGTCGGTGCCGGAGACGTCGACCACCGCCGGAGCGCCGGACATGTCGAGCACAACGGTCGCGACGACAACGACGACCCCATCCACAACGACCACGACGGTCGCATCCACAACGACCACGATGGTCGCACAAGCGGAGGGCACGTTCGAGGATCCCGTGCCACCCGGTGTCTGGGCGGGGGTGGGGGACGTTGAGGTGGTCGTGCTCGCGGTCGACGTCGAAGCTACGGACGCGGTTCTGGCCGAGAACGAGTTCAACGACCCGCCTGCCGAAGGCAGTCGCTTCGTGGTGTGGAGTGTTGCGGTCGCGAACGCCGGAGAGGAGGCGACCCTTTCGCTTGGTGAGGTGTTGTTCTCGGTAGTCGGGCCGTCGGCCGTTGCCTACGACATCTACGCCGGTTGCGGCGTCGTGCCGGACGAACTTGACGTGTTCAGAGACGTGTTCCCCGGCGGATCGTTGGAGGGGAACATCTGTTGGGAGGTCTCTGACGATGATGCAGATGCCCTGGTACTGCTGGCGGACGAGTTCTCGGTCGATGGAGAGCGTACGGTGTTCGCTGCGGCGGACTCGGCGGTGCCCGTCAGTGTCGAGCACCCAACGCCCGCCACTCCGGATCCCGATGGTCCGGTCGGATCGAGGGGGAATCCGCATCTCACGGGTGAGACCGTCGACATCGGCGACTGGGACGTGACGGTGACCGAGGTGGTCGCCGACGCGACCGACGCCGTACTCGCTGAGAACGAGTTCAACGACCCGCCCGACGACGGCCACCAGTTCATGACGGTCGGCATCACAGCGACCTACACCGGCACGGCTTCGGACACGCTCGGGTTCTCCGTGTTGTTCAAAGCGGTGGGGCCGCTCGCCGTCTCCTACGCCACCGACGACTCATGCGGTGTCATACCCGACGAACTGGACTCCTACTCGGAGGTGTTCCCCGGTGGGCAACTCTCAGGCAACGTGTGCTGGTCTGTGAGGTCCGAGGAGGTCGACGACGTGGTGATGTACCTGGAGGATGCGCTCAGCTTCGAAGTCTCGAGGCTGTTCCTTGCACTCCGGTAGTACACCATCGGGTTACCTGTGCTGCCGACACGCGGTACTCGACGCTCCTAGGGTTGATACATGGAGCGAATCGAGAAACTGACCGCCGGGATGCCGATCGTATGGGGCGGCGACCGGATCACGCGAGTGAACGAGGACCTGGCGGCGGCCTTCCGCCCCGGTGATTCCCTGATCGCGATGCAGAGCGATGGGAACCTGTTGCACGTGCCGGCATCCGAGCAAGCCATCGCGACGAAGGCCGTCGATGCTGCGTCCGAGGCCTTCGGCCGGATGAGTCACGTAACCGACGACCGGATCTCCGAGTTCTACGAGATGTTCGCCTCCACGCTTGCCGATGACAACTCATTCGCCCCGATCGCTGCCGCGAACCGGTCCGACGTGGCCAGGGCGCGTTCTCGGGGACGGTCGGCGACGCGACTCGTCCTGAGCGAAGAGATGCGCTCCGGCATGATCGAAGGGCTCCGGTCATGGCGCGATGCTCCGACCGGCAGGGGTAGCGTCGTTGAGACGACCCCGCACGACGGCTGGCGGGTGGACCAGGTCCGAGGCGGCCTCGGCGTGGTCGGCTTCGTCTTCGAAGGCCGGCCGAACGTCTTCGCCGATGCCACAGGAGTGCTGCGGAGCGGCAACACCGTCGTGTTCCGGATCGGCTCCGACGCACTCGGCACGGCTCGAGCGATCGTGGCCCACGCCCTCCGGCCGGCACTATCGCTCTCGGGCCTCCCTCAAGGTTCCGCAGTGCTCGTCGACAGCGCCTCGCACGCTGCGGCATGGGCGATGTTCTCGGATCCCCGTCTGGCTCTCGCCGTTGCCCGCGGCTCGGGCGAAGCGACCGCACAACTCGGGGCCGTGGCCCGCCAGGCCGGTAACGCTGTGAGCCTTCATGGGACGGGTGGCGCCTGGATCATCGCAGGAGCAACAGCCGATGCTGATGCCTTCGGCGCGGCCGTGTACCACTCTCTCGATCGCAAGGTATGCAACACGCTCAACACGTGTTGCATCGTCGAGGAGCGAGCCGGTGATCTGGTTCCTGCCTTCCTCCGGGCGCTCGAGCGAGCCGGCGAGCGGCGCGGAGTCCATGCGAAACTTCACGTCCTCGAGTCGTCGACACGTGCCGTGCCCAAAGCGTGGTTCGCGAGGATGGTTCCGATCGCTCGGGCCGATGGAGAGCATCGCGAGTACCAGGCCGAGCCCATCGCAGAGAGCGGCTTGGGAGACGAGTGGGAGTGGGAAGACAGCCCTGAGGTCACCCTCGCCGTCGTGCGATCGGTCGCCGAAGCGGTCGATCTCTTCAATCGGTACAGCCCTCGTTTCACCGTTTCGTTGATCTCAGCGGACGATGCAGAACAGGACCGATTCTTCGACCTCGTCGACGCTCCGTTCGTCGGCAACGGCTTCACCCGGTGGGTCGACGGTCACTACGCCTTCGACAAGCCGGAACTCGGCCTTTCGAACTGGCAGCACGGGCGGCTGTTCGGGCGGGGCGGAATCCTGTCGGGCGATTCGGTCTACACGATCCGCACCCGTGTTACCCAGGAGCACCCGGACATCGGCCGCTGACCCCCTTTGGATAACCACGGTTGGGGTCCCTGGATACGCTGCAGCCGGCCCGCGGAATGAACTCGCCTCGACGTGACGTTCTATCGTCTGGACTCGACTGTGACACTTCTCAGCTATCGGAGGATCGAATGGGTGAACGACTGGTGGTCATCGGGGCCGACGCAGCAGGCATGACGGCGGCGAGTCAGGTGAGACGGCGGAATCGGGACTTCGAAGTGATCGCGTACGAGATGGGCGACCACGCGAGCTACGCCGCGTGCGGAGAGCCCTATCACATCGCCGGGATCATCGACCCGATCGACAAACTGATCGCCCGGACACCCGAACAGTTCGCCCGCGCCGGGATCGAACTGCATCTCAGGCACGAGGTCACCGCTATCGATCTCGACCGCCGCATCGTCGAGGTTCGGGACGCCGACGGTGGTGTCACCATCGAAACGGGTTTCGACCACTTGCTGGTGGCGACCGGCGCCCGGGCCTTCGTGCCGCCGATGCCCGGCCGCGATCTCGACGGAGTGCATACGCTGCGCACGCTCGGAGACGCGGCAGCGCTCAGGGCGATAGCGGACACCGGTTCCGGGAACGCCATCATCGTCGGGGGCGGCTTCATCGGCCTCGAGGTCGCTGAAGCGTTCCACACCAAGGGGTGGAAGGTGACCGTCGTCGAAGGTCTACCCGCTGTGCTCCCTCGGACGCTGGACGCCGATCTCGGCGATCAGGTGGCCGACGCGGTGCGTTCGATGGGTATCGACGTGCTCACCGATGCGATGGTCGGCGAGATCGAAGGCCACGATCGGGTGACCGGTGTCTCGATCAACGGGGAGAGCATTCCTGCAGACGCCGTCGTTCTGTCGATCGGTTCCCGCCCCGTCGTTGAACTCGCCAGAGACGCAGGTATCCCGCTTGGCGAGACCGGCGCCATCGCCGTCGACAATCACCAGCGGACAGGGATCGAAGGCGTGTGGTCGGCAGGAGATTGTGCGGAAGTGCAGCATCGCATCACCGGCGCTCCGGTGAACCTGCACCTCGGCACGGTGGCGAACAAGACAGGTCGGGTCGCAGGTGTCAACATCACAGGCGGCGATGTTGCGTTCCCCGGCGCCCTCGGCACTGCGATCACCCGGGTGCACGATCTCGAGATCGCCTCAACGGGCTTGCGCTCATCGGACGCCGGAACCGCCGGCCTGGACGTGGTCGATGCAACGGTCAGCGGTGGAACGATCGCCCACTACATGCCCGGCTCGGAGGACCTCACCATCCGTGTGACCGCGGAGATCGGAACGGGCAGGATCTTGGGTGCTCAGATCGTCGGCGGACGCGGAGCGGGGAAGCGTATCGATGTGTTCGCAACCGCCATCTGGGACGCCATGCCGGCAGGGACGCTCGAATGGGTCGATCTTGCCTATGCACCACCGTTCGCCCCGGTATGGGATCTCGTTGCGATCGCAGCGAGGAAGGCCGCAGCCGCAGCAGGCGTTTGACCAACGGGACCGGTGGGAGGGGCACAACCGCTTCGAGTCGAAGACTCTGACCCCCTCCGTCTCGCTTCGTTGGGCGCCTCCCCCTGATCCTCAATCCGCGGGTTGTGAGGCAACAGAGGATCCTTCTCATGTTGCCCCGCCGTTCCGTCGGGGGGACATGTTGGGAAACGCTCGTTTTCCTCAGAAACCGTGGAGTGAGGCTGAGGGGAGGGAAGATGAAGTCTTCGTCGGTCGAGGACATCTGGCCGGTTGAGTCGTTGGCTGTCGCCGTCAGGCTTCGCCGGTGCTGTCATTCGTATCGGGGTGGGGCGTGGATGGGTGGTCTGAGGAGTCGTCGGCGTTGGGGTGGTGTGGAGGGGTCGATGGTGAATCCTCGGCCGTGGATCACAACGTGGTGGTGGTACCAGCACAGGGTGGTGAGGTTGTCTGCGTCGGTTGGTCCGCCTTGGGACCAGGGGTTGATGTGGTGGGCCTGGAGCCGGTATCGGCTGACGCAGCCTTCGATGGTGCAGACGCCTCCGTCTCGGTGGAGGACGAAGCGGCGGAGGCGGGGTGGGATGACCCTGGTTCTGCGTCCCATGTTGACCGGTGTCCCGTCGGTGGCTCTGCCGGTGACTTCGATGATGCCCTGGCAGAGGATGGCTTCGATCGTGTCGGGTCCGACTCTGGGTCCGGCTTCGACAACGGCCCCGGTTTCGCCGTTGGTGGCTGTGGCGTCGTGGGCGTCGACGAAGACGGTGAGTAGCGGTGTCGCCGTTTCGATGGTGGCGCCGTCTGTGCCGGCGAGCGAGTCGAGGCTGAT
>JAUXCV010000118.1 GCA_030618675.1 Acidimicrobiia bacterium
GGCAAGATCGTCGAGGAGGGCGACGAGTACGACGTCTACGACCGCACGGCACATCCCTATACACAGGCACTGCTTTCCTCGGTCCCCGTCCCCGATCCGAGGGGGAGGGAGACCCGGAGTCGGAACATGCTCGAGGGTGACGTCCCAAGCCCGGCCGACCCGCCATCGGGGTGTCGCTTCCGGACACGCTGCTGGAAGGCCCAGGCGGTGTGCGCCGAGGATCCACCAGAACTCATCGACCGGGGTCAGGGCCACCCGGTGGCGTGCTTCTACCCGAATGTCGAGTTCGCAGCCGAGATCCCGACTGAAGGCCGGCATCTCGGAGCGTCCGAGTAGCGCCGTCGGCTCGGATTCGCAATTCGATTGCGACCCACCCTTGAGATTAGGCCGTCTACGCTCTGGTGCTATGCCCAGAAAGGATCCGACGGAGTACAAGTACTACGACCGATTCGACCTGTTGCTCATCGTCTCGGTGGCCACCGTCGCTCTATTGCTCCTTGTCGATCTCGACCAGGGAGAGGGTCTCGGAGAGGTCCTCTCTCTTACGGTGACTCTCCTCACCGCGACGATGCTCATGCTCGCCGTCGGCGCGGCGGGAATCGGACGGCGAGGACGCCAGTTCGCTTGGCTCACGGTCGGACTCACGGTGTCGGCATCCGTCATCGGACTGTTCCTACCAGGCTCCACCACAACTCACGGGGGCCTTCTGTGGCTGCTGCTCGTCGTCGCCGCGCCGGTGGTGACGCTCAAGCGACTCATGCACCATAAGGAGATCATAGGAGAGACCATCCTCGGGGCCGTCAGCGTGTATCTGCTGATGGCCATCGCCGGCACATACCTGTTCCTGTTCATAGACAAGGCTGGAGTGGGGGAGGGGAGCTTTTTCGGCGATTCGCAACCGACGACCGTCTTCATGTACTTCAGCCTGGTGACCATCACGACGCTTGGATTCGGGGACTTCGCGCCGGCGGAGGTGTTCGGGAGATCCGCCACCGCCTGGGTCGCCGTCACCGGTCAGATCTACCTCGTGGTCGTCGTCGCCTACATCGTCGCCCTGTACACGAGCAGCCGGATCCGCAGGCACGATCCGGTCTCAGCCGACGACGACTAGATTTCGCCTCATGGAACCCAAAGTCATCACCCTCGTCCTGGCCGGCGGAGAAGGCAAACGCCTCTGGCCGCTCACCCGGGATCGCTCCAAGCCCGCCGTCCCGTTCGGCGGCATCTACCGGCTAGTCGACTTCGTTCTTTCGAATCTCGTCAACGGCGGGTATCGGAAGATCGCCGTCCTCACGCAGTACAAGAGCCACAGCCTCGACCGACACCTCGCCCTCGGCTGGTCGATGAGCGAGATGTTGGGCAACTACATCACGCCTGTTCCCGCACAGATGCGTCGCGGGCCGTACTGGTTCTCCGGTTCTGCCGATGCCATCTTTCAGAATTTCAACATTCTCACCGACGAGCAACCCGACCACGTGATTATCTTCGGGGCCGACCACATCTATCGCATGGATCCGCGCCAGATGGTGAACCAGCACGTTGAGTCTGGAGCAGGTGTGACGGTGGCCGGGATCCGAGCCCCGATCGAAGAAGCCTCGGACTTCGGGGTGATCGAGGCCGACGAACACGGCAAGATCATCTCGTTCCTCGAGAAACCCGAAAATCCGAAGCCGATCCCCGGGGATCCTTCCTCGGCCTACGTCTCGATGGGCAACTACGTCTTCGAAACGAACGTGTTGCGAGAGGTCATCTCTGCGGATGCCGAAGATGAGGACTCCAGACACGACATGGGTGGGAACATCATCCCGGCGCTCGTGGCCCAGGGCGTCGCTCAGGTCTACGACTTCGCGGACAACGTGGTTCCGGGCCAGACCGATCGAGAGCGCGGGTACTGGAGGGACGTCGGAACGCTCGATGCCTACTACCAGGCGAACATGGACACGATCGCCGTCGATCCGGTCTTCTCCTACTACAACCGCCGCTGGCCGATCCTGACACACCGTCCCCCGTTCCCGCCTGCGAAGTTCGTGTTCGATCTGGATGGCCGCAGGGGAGCGGCGTACGAGTCGATCGTCGGCGCCGGGGTCGTGGTCTCGGGGAGCACAGCCCGTCGATCGATCCTCTCGTCGAACGTCCGTCTTCACTCGTACGCATCCGTTGAAGATTCTCTGCTGCTCCAGGGCGTGGAGGTCGGCCGCGGCGCTGTGATCCGAAGGGCGATCATCGACAAGAACGTCGTAATACCGGATGGTGTCCAGATCGGCGTCGACGCACAGGCCGATCGCGAGCGTTTCACCGTTACCGAATCCGGTTTGGTCGTCATCGGCAAGGGCGACAAGGTCGATCCGGCCTGACCCCCAGGAGTCTGGCGTAGAAAAGCGACGGAATCGTGCCGTTTCCTACGCCAGACGCCTGATTGTCGGGTTTGTCGGGCGGAGCGGTAGCCTCCGGCTCGTGCACCAATCTCAATCGCTTCGCTTCATCGCGGGACTCGTTCTGGTTCTCTCTCTGATCGCCGCGGCCTGTAGCCCGGGAGCTGAACCGACAACGACCGCATCAACGCTGGTCACCACGACGCTGTCTGACGGCGATCAACAGACCACAACCACCACAGCGGCACCCGACGTGTCTATCTCTGTACCGGGCACGGCATCGGATTCGATCGACCCGGCGATCGTCGAAGAGATGCACTCTGAACTCGCCGAGTTGATGATCGAGGCTGAGCAGGTTCGCGGCATCCCGTTCATCGCAACACCGAGCGTCGTCATCCTCGATGACACAGAGTTCAGACAACGAGTCGCAGACGTCGTCGCCGAGGAACTCGACGAGGAGGAGTTGGCCGTCGACAGCGCTTTCCTTTCCATGCTCGGAATGCTCAGTCCGGGGACCGACCTCTACGCGCTGCTGATCGATCTCTACGCCGAGCAGGTTGCCGGGTTCTACGATGGTGACGCCGAGGAGATGGTCGTTCCGGCCGCTCCGGATGGTTTCACGCCGCTTCAGAGGATCACCGTGCTGCACGAACTCGTGCACGCCCTCACCGATCAGCACTTCGACTTCAACGATGACTACGAGGTGCTTATCGACGATGGCACGGGAGATGATGCGTCGGCGTTCCAGGCGCTCATCGAGGGCGACGCAACCCGGTCACAGCTCGTCTACATGGAGGGCATGAGTCCGCTGGACGCAGTTCAGGCGGCCACCGAGGCTTTGAGCTACGACTCGTCTGTGCTCGATTCGGTTCCGGCCTGGATGCAGGCCGATCTCATGTTCCCATACGAACAGGGGCTTGTTTTCGTGGATGCGATCGTTTCGGCCGGTGGTCTTGCTGCTATCGACGAGGCGTATCAAGAACCACCCGGGACGACGGAGCAGATCCTCGATGTTGCGAAGTACAACCGCCGCGAGCAGCCGCGAGACCTCGTGCCACCGGCCGTGACGCTTGACGGTTGGGATCTTCACGACGAAGGGACCCTTGGTGAGTGGGGTCTCAATCTCATACTCGGCGAGAGTTCACGGCCGGGCGAGGCGACGCAGGCGGCTGCCGGCTGGGGGAACGACATCTATCGCGTATTCTCACGCGGGGGAGATGTTGCGATGGCGATGTCCTACATCGGCGACTCCGAGCGCGATGCCGAGGAACTCGCCAACGGACTGATCGTCCATCTCCGCGATTCCATGGACGCGGGTCCGGCGGAGGAGTCGGCAGGTGGTCTGCTGTACCGTCAAGGCGGGGTCTACTCCTTCATCGACCGCATCGACGATGCCATCTACTGGATCGTGTCGACGGATAAGAGTGCCGGTGAGGATCTTCGCCTGCAACTGGGTATCTGAGCTCGCTTCGCTCGCTGTAACCCGTACTCAGTACTCCGTACTCCGTACTTCGCGACAAGGTGGATCGAGACGTTACGGACTACGGACTACGGACTACGGACTACGACCGATCAACCCTCTAGGCCCAAGGGGTCATGCCACCTACGGTGTTGCCATGACGCGCGAAAGCCCCCGGGTCCGGTTCGGGGGATCGAAGCAGCAGACGGGTGGAGGGCGTGATCAGCCGCGGCCGGCGTTCGGCTTGCGGCCGTGGTTCGCCTTGCTGCGGCGTGCGCGAAGCTTGCGTCGTTTTGCCTTTGCCATAGTGATCGGGAGCGTACCAGGCGACCGCCCGTACCGGCGGGGAGGACCGGTGGTCCTCTCGGACGGCTCGTGGACATCCCCTCCGGTGACGGTCGCGGCATCGTTCACCGATCGGTTCCTCGGTATGCGACGCGAATCGATCGAGGGCTTGCTCATCCGATCTTCGTCCGTACACGCTCTCGGGCTTCGTGACCCGCTGAGACTCGTTCACCTCGATGGGAATGGGATGGTCGTCCACCAGGACATCCTCCCTGTGGGGCGCCGAATCGCCGCACGCGGGGTGTGGATTCTCGAACTGCCGATCGGAACGCCGGCACCGGATACGGGCGTGAGGCTCGTGGTTCTGCCATCCTCCGTGTCATGACCGGAAGCCTCATCATCTGCGCCACACCGATCGGAAATCTCGAAGACGCGTCTCCACGGCTGCAGCAGACGCTCGCGGCTGCGGACGTGGTATTCGCCGAGGACACACGGCGAACCGGGAAGCTCCTCGAGCGACTCGGTGTCACAGCACAGTTACGATCGTTCTTTCTTGGGAACGAAGGTGAGAGAACGGTCGAGATCCGCTCCCGGCTCGAGCGAGGTGAGACGATCGCTCTGGTCAGCGACGCCGGGATGCCGGCCGTCTCAGACCCGGGTGTCGCGGCCGTTCGCGCCGCACGTTCCGTCGGGGCCACGGTCTCCGTCGTGCCCGGTCCAAGTGCCGTGACCTCGGCGATAGCCGTCGCAGGCCTTGGAGGGGATCGGTTCGTCTTCGAAGGGTTCCTGCCTCGCAGCGGCGAGGAGCGCGGTCGTCGGATCGAAAGCGTGACTCAGGACGAGCGGCCGGTTGTCTTGTTCTCAGCACCGAGCCGCGTCGGGAAGGATCTCGCCGACCTCGCGGCTGCAGCCGGTAGCGATCGCATGATCGTGGTGGCCAGAGAGATCACGAAACTGCACGAGGAGATCTGGACCGGCACTCTCGAAGAAGCCGTTCACCGCTGGACCACCGAAGTCGAGCCCAGGGGGGAGTTCACCCTGGTCGTCGAACCTCGTCCCGAAACGCCGCTCGATCTGCCGACGGCGCTCGATGCGGTGTTGGAACTCATGGACGGTGGCGAGCGACTCTCGAATGCCGTGCGGGACGTGGCGGAAGCGACCGGCGTGTCTCGCCGGGTGCTCTACGAGGCTGCGCTGGCGGCCCGGAGCGCAGGTTCCTAACCGGCGGCAAGCGAGCGGCGGCACTCCACGCACACGCCGCGGCCCTTGAACGCCGCAACCGATGTCGTGGAACCGCAGAACACGCAGCTTGCCTCGAGCTTGCGGATCACGATCGAGTCGTTCTCAACACCGATTTCGAGTTCGTCGCCTTCGTGGATGTTGAACAGGCGACGGGTCTCGGCCGGTACCACGATGCGGCCGAGGCCATCGATCTTGCGTACCATCACGGTATCCAACGGCGAACCTCCATCAACGTCGAGTGCCGATCGGCCATGCCCGATCGAGTGTACCGGTGCGTGTAGGTCGCTCAGCCGTCCGCGTCGAACTCCAATCCGGGTCGCAGCACTACCATCGCAAGACCGTGACTGAC
>JAUXCV010000383.1 GCA_030618675.1 Acidimicrobiia bacterium
CCCTCCCATATCCGAAGAGCCGGGTTCGCTACCTACCATCATCGCTGTCCGCTGTCCGCTGTCCGCTGTCCGCTACCTGTCACCCGTCTCCGTCTCTTGCCTTTTGCATTGTGTCCTGCATATGCGTATATTCTCTGCTCGCTTGAGGACTCGTCGTGACCCTTTCTATCGCAATTCTCGGTTCGTCCGGCTACGCCGGCGGTGAGCTGATCCGTCTCGTGGACGGCCATCCCGACTTCGAGATCGAGTATCTCGGAGCCCACTCGAGCGCCGGTAGAACCCTCAGTTCCGTTCATCCTCACCTCGGAGGAGGTGAGCGAGTTCTCGGAGTGAACGAACCCGGAGAGGTCCCCGACGTCGACCTCGCATTCCTCGCTCTTCCACACGGAGCTTCTTCGGGTCCGGCGATGGCCCTCCTCTCAAGGGGGATCCGAGTGGTCGATCTCGGCAGCGATTTTCGTCTCGATACGCCGGATCGGTATCTGGAGGCATACGGCGTCGATCATCCGTACCCCGACGAACTCGGCAACTGGGTGTACGGCCTGCCGGAGCGGCACCGCTCCGAGATCTCCGGTACGGACCGCGTGGCATCCCCGGGGTGTTACCCGACGTCGACGATCCTTCCCCTGGCACCCCTACTCGCCGCCGGTCTCGTCCGGTCGACCGGGATCATCGTCGATTCGATGTCCGGAGTCTCGGGGGCCGGGAGGGGCGTGCAAGCAGGCCTCCAGTTCGGGGCCGTCGACGAATCGGCGAAGGCGTACAAGGTTCTGGAGCACCGACACCAGCCGGAAATGGAGAGGGCGCTTGATCTCGCATCTGCCGACCCGGTCCAGCTCGTCTTCACGCCACATCTGGTGCCGATGCAGCGAGGCATCCTCACGACCATCTACGCACCGGCGAGAGAAGGTACGAGTCTGGACGATCTTGTGGGAGCGCTCGAGGACGCCTACCGGGACGAACCGTTCGTCTCCATTGTGGATAGATCGCCGGAAACGCGGTGGGTTGTCGGGTCCAACCGTGCGCTGATCTCCGTGCACCTGGACGAACGCACCGGGACGGCGGTCCTCATCTGTGCGATCGATAACCTCGTGAAGGGCGCGGCGGGTCAGGCCGTGCAAGCGGCGAATCTGATGATGGGCCTCGATGAGACCGCAGGACTTCCGATGGAAGGATGGATGCCGTGAGTGTCGTTGCGCCGAAGGGTTTCGCGGCCACCGGCGTCTCAGCCGGCATAAAGAGAGGGGGAGATCTCGATCTCGCCATCGTTGCTGCCCGAGCCCCGGTTCCTGCAGCAGCGGTGTTCACGACCAACATGGCAGCAGCGGCGCCCGTTCGACTCTCCCGCCGCCATCTTGGAGTTTCCCCGATTGTGCGAGCCGTCGTCATCAACTCAGGGTGCGCGAACGCCGCGACCGGGAAACGAGGGCGTGCCGTTGCGGAGCTGACGGCGAATCGCACAGCGGAGCTTCTGGCGTGTGCTCCTGAGGACGTGCTCGTCTGCTCGACCGGCACGATCGGAACCCACATCGCACCCGAGGTCGTGACCGCCGGCGTCGCCGACGCTATCGAGGGACTCGGTAGATCTCACAGCGACGGAACCGCTGCGGCATGGGCGATCATGACCACGGATACCGAACCGAAAGAGGTCGTCGTCAGAGCCGGGGGATTCACCGTCGGAGGGATGGCGAAGGGGGCGGGCATGATCCGGCCCGACATGGCAACGATGCTGGCCGTCCTCACGACCGACGCCATCGCGACGCCTGTTGTTCTCGACGAGGCACTACGAATAGCGGTCGACCACTCGTTCCACGCACTCAACGTCGATGGGTGTCCGTCGACCAACGACACGGTCGTCGTCCTGGCTTCAGGCGCCTCCGGTTTCGCTCCCGAACCGGAGGATCTCGCAGCAGCCCTGACCGGTGCTTCTGTCCAACTCGCGCGACACATCGCCGCCGACGCCGAGGGAGCTTCTCGAGTCGTCACGATCGCAGTGACCGGAGCTACCGACGATGCGGCCGCACGCAACATCGGCCGGCATGTCTCGGACTCGGTCCTCGTCCGCTCCTCTTTTCACGGAGCCGATCCGAACTGGGGGAGAGTCATCGGCGCTCTCGGCGAGGTCGATGAGGAGGTCGACTTCGGCGACATCGCCATCGCATTCGCCGGTACAACCGTTAC
>JAUXCV010000070.1 GCA_030618675.1 Acidimicrobiia bacterium
GTCTATCGGCGCCACTTCATCGAAGCGGTTGCCGAGACCGCCGACCGTCTCGGGAGTGCCCCGTACCCGGTCCACCTCAAGGTCGATACCGGGATGCATCGCGTTGGTGCCTCGCCGGCCGAGGCGATCGATCTGGCCAGACAGATCGATGCCGACGAACGGCTCATCCTCGAAGGAATCGCCACGCACCTTTCGGTTGCGGAGGAAGACGCCGAATTCACTGCTCACCAGGTCGGTGTTCTCGCGCAGTTCCGAGACCTCCTGGAGTCCGAGGGCATCGATGTCGAGTACGTGCATGCCGCGAACACGGCAGGAGCCCTCGCCCATACGGAAGCGCGTTTCGATCTGGCCCGGATCGGACTCGGAATCTACGGTCTCCGGCCGGCCCCGGAGATCGGTCGGGATCTCCAGCTCACTCCTGCGATGAGGGTCGTCTCGGCGGTCTCTTTCGTGCAGCGACTCCCCGCAGGAGCACGGCCGTCGTATGGGCGCGCTCGACCTCTCGAGCGCCCATCCACCGTTGCGACCGTCCCGCTTGGATACGCCGACGGCATCCCGCGCCGGCTCTCTTCTCTCGGCGGGGAAGTCTTGATTCGCGGGAAGAGATATCCGTTCGCCGGAACCGTGACGATGGATCAGGTCGTGATCGACGTTGGTGACGATCCGGTTGAAGTCGGCGATGAGGTTGTGTTCATCGGGGCACAGGGCGATGAAGAGGTCACGGCGACCGAGTGGGCCGATCTGCTCTCCACCATCAACTACGAGGTGGTCTGCCAATTCGGACCCAGACTCCCTCGACGATACGTTCGGGGAGGATCCTGATGGGATCCCACACGATCACGGCTGTACCCGGCGTGTCCGTCGGCCACCACACCGACCATGCCGCTGATACCGGGGTCACGGTTCTGACGTTCCCGGAACCCAACGTCGCTGTCGTGGACGTGCGAGGTGGAGCGCCCGGCACTCGAGAGACCGATGCGCTCGGTGATGCCGTCAAACCGGTCACGATCAACGCTCTCGTCTTCGCCGGAGGGTCGGCGTTCGGCCTCGCGGCCGCGACCGGTGTGGTCGCAGAGATCGAAGCCGAAGGGCGTGGCGCGCCGACGCCCGCCGGGCCGGTTCCCGTCGTTCCGTCGGCGATCGTGTTCGATCTGATGACGGGAGACCAACCGGGACGACCTACTTCCGAGGACGGAGCAGCCGCATACCGAAGCCGCACCACCGAACCCGTCTCTCTCGGTCGTGTCGGAGCAGGCACCGGCACGACCGTCGCTGCGTGGCGCGGGCCGGGCGCCATCCAGTTCGCAGGCGTCGGGTCGGCATCCGTCACGGCCGGCGATGCCACTGTTGGTGCACTGGTCGTCTTGAACGCTGCCGGCGACGTGTTCTCCCTCGAAGGAGAATCGCTCACGGGCGGTGAGCCGGCATCAGCGACGCCGCCCATCGGTCCGTCTCTCGGGGACAACACGACGCTTATCTGTGTCGCCACCGATGCAGGCATCGAAGATCGCAACGAACTGCGTCGAGTCGCGATTCGCGCCCATGATGCCCTCGGCGCCTGCGTTCGGCCCACCCATACGCGGTACGACGGGGACTCGGTGTTCGTGGTGTCCTTCGGAACGAAGGCTGCGGACATCGACATCGTGCAGCAGGCAGCATTCGTCGCCGTGGGTCGGGCGATCGAGTCGGCGCTGATCGAATCCCGGAACCCCCGATGACCACGGACGCCACCCAACGCCTCGATGAACTGCGAGTCACAGCGCTCGCGTGCACCGCCTGCCGGCTCTCCGAAGAACGGATACATGTCGTGTTCGGCGATGGCAACCCGCAAGCCGACGTGGTGTTCGTCGGAGAGGCCCCGGGGCGGCGCGAGGATGAACAGGGAGTTCCATTCGTCGGTCCATCCGGCAAACTCCTCGATCGGTTGCTCGGAGAGATCGAACTCGAACGTGCGGACGTGTACATCGCCAACGTCGTGAAGTGCCGTCCCCCGAACAACCGCGATCCACGACCCGACGAGATCGATGCCTGCAAGGACTACCTCCGGGAGCAGTTGCGGCTCGTCGACCCAAAGGTCGTCGTCACGCTTGGAAACTTCTCCTCGAAGCTTCTCCTCAAGGTCGATACCGGGATCACGCGCTTGCGCGGCACGGCCTACGAATGGTGGGGGCGACACCTCGTGCCGACTTTCCACCCGGCTGCGGCTCTGCGGGGGTCCTCCCAGGTCCTCGAGGACATGAGATATGACTTCGCTCTCGTCCGCGACGCTATCGACGGTAATCTCGACAACGAGGCCGATGAGGTGGACACCGGAGTTTCGGTGGAGCCCGACGTGGACCCGGAGCAACTCGGTCTATTCAATCGCTGAGAAGAGCATGATCACCACACGAACCGATTCCCCCGAAGAGACGCTTGCGCTCGGTAGACGCCTGGCGTCGGTCCTTGGACCGGGCGACGTTGTGCTGCTCAGCGGTCGGCTCGGTACGGGCAAGACGCTGCTCACTTCCGGCATCGCGGAGGGGCTCGGCGTGCCCGACCCCATCTCGAGTCCGACGTTCGTCATCGCCCGGGTCTACCGCGATGGTCTTGTGCCGTTCGTTCATGCAGACGTGTACCGGCTCGGATCGATCCTCGAGTTCGAGGATCTCGATCTGGAGGAGACGGCTGCGAGCGGCGTACTGGTCATCGAGTGGGGAGAGGCGATCGAAGAGGCGATCTCGATGGATCGACTCGTCGTTGAGATCGAGATCGACGGTGAGACCGGACGGCGGTTCCGGATCGTTCCGTTCGGATCATGGTTGGACCGGTCGCTGGAGGAGGTCGCGTGAAGATCCTCGCCATCGAGACCGCGACACCAGCATCGTCCGTAGCTCTGGGCAGCGGCGGAACTCTCGAAGCCATGAGTGTCCGAGTCGATCGGCGCGGGCATGTTGGTTTCCTCATGCCGGCCATCGACTTCTGTTTCGAACAGACGGGCTGGAACCAGCACGACATCGATGCCGTAGCCGTCGATGTTGGACCGGGGCCGTTCACCGGCATCAGAGCGGGAATCGCAACAGCCCAGGCGTTCGCCGCCGGCGTCGGTGCACCCGTCATCGCCGTCTCATCGCTGACCGTGCAAGCGCTCCGTGCTGCGACCGGCCGTCGGCGAATCTGGTCGGTCGTCGACATGAGGCGGGGACAGGTCGCCGTCGCCCCCTATCGGCCGCTTCCCGGCGGCGTCGCCCCCGACGGCTCCGCCGAAGTGCTGGGAGCTGAGGAGTTCCGAGCGGTTCTCGACACCGATGAAGCCGACACACTGGTCGTGGGGGATTGGCAAGCGCTGCCGGAGGCGATGTGGGGCGGACTCCACAGGGTTCGCCGCGGTCGCCCACGCTATCCATCGGCCGACGTGATGCTTGAGATCGCCGCCATCCGGGCCGCTCACGGGGACTACGTTGCGGCGGAGGACCTGCGGCCCGATTACATGCGCGAGCCCGATGTGCAGATCAACTGGAAGACGTTCCGTTCTGAGGGGCTCTGGCCATGACGATCAGGACCATGTCTCGCAGCGATGTCCCCGCGGTCGCGATGCTCGAACGCGAGATCTACCCGCAACCATGGTCCGCAAGGATCTTCTTCGACGAGCTGGCTCAGGACGGCCGTACGTACTACGTGGTGACGGATGATGGGGAGATCCTCGGATACGGCGGGGTGATGCTGATCGAGGACGATGCCCATATCACGACGCTGACCGTCATACCCGGGTTCCGGCGGATGAGACTCGGGACCCGACTGCTCCTCGCCCTCGTGGAGAGAGCCGTTGAGAACGGTTCCCGGCATCTCACCCTTGAGGTCCGGGCGACGAACACAGACGCCCAGAGGCTCTACGAGCGATTCGGATTCGCTCCGGTGGGCAAGTGGAAGGACTACTACGCAGGGGAAGACGCCATCGTCATGTGGGCTCTCGATGTCGATGCCGAGGAGTACGGTCATCGGCTCGAAGAGATCCGCACCGAATTGGGCGGGGAGGCAACATGACCGCTCCGCTCATCCTCGGGATCGAGACCAGTTGTGACGAGACCGGCGTTGCGGTGCTGGAAGGGTTCAACGTCCGCTCGTTCGTGCTGGCCTCCCAGACCGAGGAGCACGCCCGTTTCGGTGGTGTCGTCCCCGAAGTCGCTGCCAGAGCACACGTCGAAGCGATTCGGCCTTTGGTTCATCAAGCGCTCGCGAGCGCCGGCGTTCATCCCGATCAACTCGATGCGGTCGCGGCAACTCGCGGACCGGGATTAATCGGCGCGCTCATGGTTGGCTACGCGTTCGCGAAGTCTCTGGCCTGGACACTGGGGAAGCCGCTCTACGGCATCGACCACATGGAGGGACATCTCTATGCGCCGCGGCTCGAGTTCGAGGAGTACCGGCCTCCGGCGATCGTGCTCCTCGCGTCCGGCGGACACAGCCAGATCATCCATGTTCGCGAGTGGGGCGACTACGAGACGCTCGGGACAACGATCGACGATGCGGCTGGCGAGGCCTTCGACAAACTCGCGCGGTTCCTCGGACTCGGATATCCGGGCGGGCCGGTCATCGACGCCGAGTCAGAGCACGGCGATCCGAAGGCGGTCGCTTTCCCGCGGGCTCTGCGAGACCGGCCGTTCGATTTCTCTTTCTCCGGACTCAAGACCTCAGTGATCACCTATCTGGAGAAGGCCAAGGTAGACGGCACGCTCCCTCCGAGGGCGGACGTAGCCGCGTCCATTCAGGAAGCGATCGTCGATGTGCTCGTCGAGAAGACGTTCAATGCCGTGGAGGAGACGGGGGTCAATGCCGTAGGCGGCGGCGGCGGTGTGCTCGCGAACAGAAGGCTCCGCTCCCGGCTTCGGGAGGAAGCAGATCGACGCGGAGTTGATCTGTTCATACCTTCGATTGAGATGTGCACCGACAACGGAGCGATGGTGGCTGCTGTTGCCGTCGACCGCCTGAGTAACGGAGCACCGCCGGATGACTGGGGCGCCGACGTCGATCCGAGCATGCGGCTGGGTTCGTGAATCGGGGCATCCGTCTCGGACGGATCGGTGGGGTCGAGATCGTGGTCGACTTGTCGGTCTTCGTGATCGCCGCAGCGATGGTGTGGGTCCTGTACGTCGACATCGGGATCGCATATCCGCAGACGGACCCCGCATTCGCCACGACTATCGCGATCGTGGCGGGTGCCCTGTTCGTTCTCTCGGTCCTGATTCATGAAGGAAGCCATGCGATGGTCGCGAAGCGTCGTGGTCTTGAAGTGCGTCGAATCCGACTCCTCGCATTCGGTGGGTACACGGCGACTGAGGGGAAGGCGGAACGCCCGTCCGATGAGTTCTTCGTGTCGATCGCCGGACCCGTTGCGTCCCTGATTGTGTCGGGCATCGTCTGGTTGGTTGCCGCCCTCGCAGGCGGTGCGCCGGAGGTGCAGTCTTCGATTCACTTCGTCGCGTTCGTCAACCTCTTCATCGCCGTCTTCAATCTCCTGCCCGGGTTCCCTCTGGATGGGGGGCGCGCTCTTCGAGCCGTCATCTGGCATCTCAATGGAGACCGGGTCAAGGCGACGGAGATCGCGGTGGCGTCCGGTCGGATATTCGGCTGGATCGTAATCGGCGTGGCGACCGCTGTTGCTCTGACACGCTTCGATCCGTGGGCCCTGCTCTGGATCATTCTCGGGTGGTATCTACTCCGCAGCGCCGGTGTGGCGGGCCGACGAGAGAGACTCCTCGCTCGGGTTGACGGCCTGGTCGCAGGTGATGCGATGCACAAGACCCCGGATCCGGTGCCGGGAGAAATGCTCGTTGGAACAGTGGTCGACCTCTTCCAGATCGGAGCCCGCCTTCGATCGCTCCCCGTCGAAGTCGATGGCAGGATCAGAGGTGTTCTGGGTGAGTCGGAGATCACACGGCTATCGCCGGCCCGTCGCGTCTCGATCCGCGCAGCGGCGGCGATGACAAGGATCGGACCCGGGGACGTGGTCGACATCCGCATGCCGCTTGACGCGGTTGCGGCCCGTCCCCCAGGGAAGACCGGCCGGTTCGTGGTCGTGGACCAAGGGAGGGCCGTGGGGATCATCGAGGGTGCGGACCTGGAGTCAGTAGTAGCCGAGTAGAGAGTAGAGAGTAGAGAGTAGAGAGTAGAGAGAAGAAAGAGGGTTGGAGAGGGTCGGGAACCAGTGTCTCTCCCAGTCTCCTGTCTCTCTACTCTCTACTCTCTACTTCTTGTCTTCTGCTGGTCACTCACTTGAGACATCACGACTCAGACAATGCTTGGCAGTCTTCGGTCAAGAGTGCCAGAATCGTGTTACTCTTGGCACTCGTAATGACCGACTGCCAGCTCTGAAGGAGGAGTCGGATGAACTTGAAACCCCTCGGCGATCGCATCATCGTGAAGCCGCAGGATGAAGAGGAATCTCGCACACCGAGTGGCCTCGTGATCCCGGATACGGCCAAAGAGAAGCCGCAACTCGGCGAGGTACTCGCCGTTGGGCCGGGTGAATTCAAAGATGGGGAGCGGATTCCCATGGACGTCAAAGTCGGAGACGTCGTCTTCTATTCGAAGTACGGCGGCACCGAAGTGAAGGTCGAGAGCGAGGACTATCTGATTCTGTCCGCTCGCGACGTTCTCGCAATTCTCGCCTAGGAGGGCTCACTCAATGGCAGCAAAGGAACTTTCTTTCAATGAAGAGGCCCGGCGGAGCCTCCAGGCGGGCGTCGACAAGCTCGCAGATACCGTCAAAGTGACGCTCGGCCCCAAGGGGCGCAACGTCGTTCTCGAGAAGAAGTGGGGTTCGCCCACGATCACGAACGACGGTGTGACGATCGCCAAGGAGATCGAACTCGAAGACGCCTTCGAGAACATGGGAGCACAGCTCGCCAAGGAGGTCGCCGACAAGACCAACGACGTGGCCGGTGACGGCACGACGACGGCAACGGTGCTCGCACAGGCGATGGTCCAGGATGGGCTCCGTCTCGTCGCCGCCGGAAGCAACCCGATGGAGATGAAGCGCGGCATCGAAGAAGCCGTCGCCAAGGTTATCGAGAATATCGCCGAAGGTGCGAAGCCGGTGTCGAGCAACGACAAGGGCGCCATCGCCTACGTGGCAGCGAACTCCGCGGCCGACAAGGTCATCGGTGATCGCATCGCCGACGCGATGCACAAGGTCGGCAACGAGGGTGTCATCACCGTCGAGGACAGCCAGACCTTCGGCGTCGAGCTCGAGTTCACGGAGGGCATGCAGTTCGACAAGGGCTACATCTCGCCGTACTTCGTGACTGACACCGAACGAATGGAAGCCGTGCTCGAGGATGCCAAGATCCTACTGGTTGCCGGCAAGATCAGCACCGTCAACGAGATCCTGCCGATACTCGAGAAGGTCATGGAGGCTTCGAAGCCCATATTGATCATTGCTGAGGATGTTGACGGCGAAGCGTTGAGCACGTTGGTCGTTAACCGGATGCGTGGAACTCTGACCTCGGTCGCGGTTAAGGCACCTG
>JAUXCV010000062.1 GCA_030618675.1 Acidimicrobiia bacterium
GTCATCGACGCTCTCGACCATGTGCTCGGTGACGCAGGAACCGTACGGGTACTCGCCGTCGACTACGAAGGACTCCGTTAGCACCCGATGGTGGCGCTGTGGGGTGTCCACTCTGTGGCAGGGTGAGCGAGTCGGATCGACTCGATGAACGCCTCGAACAGGAGATGTGAAGCTTCGTCGCAGTTGTCGCCGAGGAACTCGGGATGCCACTGCACCGCCAGGAGCGGCCATTCATCATCCTCGTGCTGGATCCCTTCGACCACCCCATCATCGGCCCAGGCCACGGCGCGGAACCCGGGGGCGAGATCCTTCACGGCCTGGTGATGGATGGAGTTCACCATCAGTTGCGTGGTACGCACAGCCTTCGAGACCCTGGAGTTGGCGTCGATCGTGACCGGCTGGTGAGCCTCGTACACGGCTTCACCGCGGACGCCGTGATCGGTCGACCCTATCGCAGAGGGAATGTCCTGAATGAGCGTGCCTCCCAGCGCCACGTTGACGACCTGAAGGCCCCGGCAGATCGCCAGAACCGGGAGGTGACGACTCTTCGCCTCGCGGACGAGGGCGAGTTCGAACTCGTCCCGGACCGTGTTGGTCTTGCGGATCTCGGGGTGCGGCTCTTCGCCGTATCTACACGGCTCCATGTCTCCTCCGCCGGTGAAGACGATGCCGTCGAGACGGTCGACGACTGTGGTCACGTCGTCGCTTGGCACGGGGGGAAGGATCACGGGGAGGCCGCCGGCACGAAGCACGGAATCGGTATAGGTGTGTCCTATCACATGCGAGTCGAGGCTGCCGGACGCGCTGATCGCCTGCTTCGGTTGGGAGGTAACCCCGATGATCGGCCGCATCTGAAGGATTCTACAGGCATCGGTGAAGCCGACTATCGGGTCCCAGAGTGACACCTGTTTGCGTAGTGGCCTATCCTCCGCGAACCTTATGGACTCCGGCCCGGCCTCGCCGCCGCCGGAACCGGTCCCCGAGTACACCGAGTGAGGTCTCCTGCATGGGTTCGCTGATCAAGAAGCGTCGGAAGAAGATGAGCAAGCACAAGTATCGCAAGCGCATCAAGGCGAATCGACACAAAGCCAAGAAGTAGCCGCCCATCACCGCCCACGGTCACCGTGGGCGGTGCTCTGTGTCGGAAGAGCCGAGAGCCAAGAACCAAGTACGTTCTGACTACTGACTACTGACTACTCCGTGCGCAGCACGGACTCACACGTCTCTGAGGAAGTTCTCGATCTCGTCGACGAGTTCACCAGTCCGTCCGGGATCCATCTGCCGGCCGTTCTCAGCGACCTCGCGGACGTACTCTGCGAGATCGTCCGATTCTGCGACGGCCTCATCGACCTCGGTGATGAACTCGGTCTCCATCTTGCGGAGTTCTTCGCTGTCGCCGTCGAAACCGACGATCTCACCAGCCTTGCTGAGCAGCGCGCGCATCGCCATCGGATTCGGACTCGCCGCGAGGTAGTGCGGCGTCGCCGCCCAGATGCTCGTGGCCGGGATGCCGGCCTCCTTGCACGCTTCTCCCAGCACCGCAACGATCCCGGTCGGTCCCTCGTAGTCGGTTGCCGGCAGCGAGGTTGCGTCGAGATGGGAAGGGTCAGTGGCGACCGCCGACAACGGAACCGGCGCCGAGTGCGTGACAGAACCGATGTAGGCGCCAAGCATCGTGACCGACTCGACACCGCTGTCCGCAAGGACCGCCGCCACAGTGCGGGCGAACGTCTTCCAGCGGAACGTGGGCTCGTCTCCGACGACGACAACGAGGTCATGATCCTGATCGGGACGCTCGATCGCGTAGAAACGCGTCTCGGGCCACGTCATCGCCTGGATCGACCCGTCCTGAACGACGACCGAGGGTCGGTGCTGCTGGAAGTCGAAGAACTCCTCCGGCTCGATAACGGCGAAAGGGTGCCGGATGCTGCGGCGCTCGAGCAGATAGCGAAGAGCCCCGGAGGCGGCATCGCATGCATCGTTCCAGCCTTCGAACGCGAGGACCGCGCGCGGTTGACGGAGGGAGGGTTTGTTGAAGCGTCGTACCGGGTCCACAACCGGAAGGCTATCGGGCGGACGCCGTAGCGCCCATCAGTGCCGCGATAGGGCCGAACGGCTCCCTTCCTGAGACCTCCGGCCCTAGGCCTTTCATGTGGCCGCTCGTACCGTATACGAGAGCATCCCAGGATGGAGAAGTGACAGCACCACTCGTCATCGACCGCGAGGGCGTCGACGCCCTTATCGGCGAACTTATCAACCGAGGCTACGAGGTCGTCGGACCGACCGTTCGTGGCCAGACCATTCTCTACGACACGATCACATCGACCGGAGACCTGCCGGTCGGCATACGCGATCGACAGGAAGCAGGGACCTACCGACTCGAGAAACGAGACGACGACGCTCTCTTCGGATACGTCGTCGGACCGCAGTCGTGGAAGCAATTCCTCACGCCCCCCGGGACCGTGTTCTGGAAAGGGCTTCGTACCGAGGACGGATTCGAGACGGTCGCACCGGAGGAGCCTCCGAAGTACGCGTTCTTCGGGGCGAGGCCGTGCGACGTCGCTGCGATGAAGATCCAGGACGACGTTTATCTGCCCATCGAGGACGGCCTCTACACCAGTCGACGGAAGCGATCGTTCACCGTGGCCGTGAACTGCACCGAACCCGCGTCGACATGCTTCTGTGCATCGATGGGGACCGGGCCGGACGTCAACGAAGGCTACGACATCGCCCTCACCGAGGTACTGAGCGGCGGGCAGCACTACTTCCTTGCTGAGGCGGGAAGTGATGAGGGAACTGACGTGCTCGCGGCGCTTGCTGCCCGCGATGCTCGCGACGAAGAAGTCGTCAAGGCACGGCGCCTCGTCGTCCATGCGGCGGATCAGATGGGCCGCAAACTCGAGACCGATGGATTGAAGGATCTCCTCTACGCGAATCTCGAGAATCCGTATTGGGCTGAGATCGGAGAGCGATGTTTGTCGTGCACGAACTGCACGATGGTCTGTCCCACCTGCTTCTGCTCGACCGTGGAAGATCGCCAGGCTCTGGACGGATCGAGCGCTGAGCGGGTCCGCACCTGGGACTCGTGTTTCACCCTTGACTTCTCCTATATCCACGGTGGAGCGGTTCGCTCGTCCGCCGGTGCGCGTTACCGCCAATGGCTCACGCACAAGCTGGCATCGTGGCAGGACCAATTCGACTCGATCGGATGCGTGGGATGCGGCCGATGCATCGCCTGGTGCCCGGTCGGCATCGACATCACGAAGGAAGTGGCAGCGATCAGAGAACGGGACATCCGCCTCGTTTCGGTCGGGACTCCCATCGTCAAGGAGGCAGCGAGTGAGTGAAGCATTTGACCTTCTCGTGGATCAGCCCTTCTTCAAGGGGATGACCGAGGACCAGATCCGGGTCGTCGCCGAGACGGCCACGCCGGTCTCGTACCGCGAGGGGGAGTTCATCTTCTTCGAGGGGGGAAAGGCCGATTCGTGCTTCCTCATCCTCGATGGTGGTGTTGCTCTCGGACTCGAGAAGCCCGGACATGGGCCAACGGCGATCCTCACCTTGCACGCTGGAGATCTCCTCGGATGGTCGTGGCTCTATCCGCCGTACCGCTGGAGCTACAACGCCCACATCCACGTCGATACCAAGGCCATCCGTTTCGATGGCCCGCGGTTGAAGGAAGCCGCGGACGCCGACCCCGTTCTCGGATACGAACTCATGAAGCGTTTCACCGACATGCTCGTCAAGCGCATGCAATCAATCAGGATCCAATTACTTGATGTCTACTCAACTCCTCGCTGAACCAGTCGCCTGCCCGATGCATCCGGTTCCCTGCCGGGTCCACTCGGTCGTGCGCGAACTCGAAGACACGTTCACCCTCGAACTCGATCCGCCGGGAGACGGGTGGGAATTCGCTCCCGGCCAGTTCACGATGCTCTACGCCTTCGGGATCGGCGAGGTTCCGATCTCGATCAGTGGAGATCCGAGCGACTCGAGCCGGATCGTCCAGACGATTCGGGCCGTCGGGCCGGTGACCGATGCGCTCACGGCCGTCTCTCCGGGAGATTTCGTCGGCGTGCGCGGTCCGTACGGGACGTCGTGGCCGACCGGATCGGCTGAGGGGCGGGACTTGCTCATCATCACCGGCGGCATCGGTCTTGCACCGCTCCGTCCGGCGATCCTCGAAGTCCTCGACCATCGCGATCGCTACGACAACATCACGCTGCTGTATGGAGCTCGTTCGCCCGGCGAGTTGCTGTTCGCCGAGGAGCTTCAGGAGTGGCGCGGTCGCTTCGATCTCGAAGTGCTGATCACCGTCGACCGAGGCGACCAGGTGTGGCGGGGTCCGGTGGGTGTTGTGACCTCGCTCATCGGTCGGGCCTCATTCGATCCGGAATCGGCGGTAGCGTTCGTCTGCGGCCCCGAGATCATGATGAGATTCACGATCCAGGAACTGCTGAGCAGGGGTTTCACCGACGATCGGTTGCATATCTCGATGGAGCGGAACATGAAGTGTGGAATCGGCCTCTGCGGCCACTGTCAATTGGGGCCTTTCTTCGTCTGCAAGGACGGTCCGATCTTCCGTTGCTCCGAGATGGGCGATACGTGTTGGACCAGGGAGGTGTGACGTGACGCTCCCCACTCTCGCTGTTCACAAATTCGCCTCGTGTGACGGCTGTCAGTTGAGTCTCCTCGACCTCGAGGACGAACTGCTCGCCGTCGCCGGAGTGATCCAGATCGCCAACTTCATGGAGGCGTCGCGCGAGGTGCTGCCTCCCCCCTACGATGTCACGCTCGTCGAGGGGTCGATCACGACCGCCCACGACGCCGAACGGATCAAGCAGATCCGCGAGGAGACGCCCGTGCTCATCACGATCGGCGCATGTGCCACGGCGGGCGGGATCCAGGCGCTACGGAACTGGAAAGACGTCGACGACTTCAGCCGGTACGTCTATGCCCATCCCGAGTACCTCGACACGCTACAGACCTCGACACCGGTCGCCGACCACGTCTCGGTCGACTTCGAACTGCGCGGGTGTCCCGTCTCGAAGTACCAGTTGCTCGAAGTGCTCGTCGCCTTCCTCCAGGGACGACGGCCGAACATCCCGACCTACAGCGTCTGCGTTGAGTGCAAGTTGAAGGGGAACGCTTGCGTGATGGTCTCCCAGGGGATTCCGTGCCTCGGTCCGGTAACGCAAGCGGGCTGCGACGCCCTGTGTCCCACGTACGACCGCGGTTGCTTCGGCTGCTTCGGTCCGATGGAGACTCCGAACACGGCAGCCCTCGCCGATCAGTGGAAGGTGATGGGCGCCTCGGATCGGGAACTCGTCGACGCTTTCCGGAACTTCAACGCCTGGTCTGAGCCGTTCCGCAAAGAGAGCGACCGTCGGGAAGCATCGATCGAGATTGGTGGTGTGCGATGACGAATGCGAGAGAGATCTCGGTCGAGTACCTGGCCCGGGTTGAAGGCGAAGGATCCATGCGGGTCAAGGTCGTCGACGATCAGATCGAGCACGTCGATTTCTCGATCTTCGAGCCACCGCGGTTCTTCGAGGCGTTCCTCCGGGGCCGGCCCCACACCGAAGCTCCGGACATCACCGCCCGGATCTGCGGAATCTGCCCTATCGCCTATCAGATGAGCTCCGTCCACGCGATGGAGGACGCCTTCGGCGTCACGGTGGGTGGACCGTTGCGCGAACTGCGCCGGCTGATCTACTGCGGTGAGTGGATCGAGAGCCACGCGCTGCACATCTACCTGCTCCACGCCCCCGATTTCCTCGGGTACGAGAGCGGTATCCACATGGCCGCCGATCATCGAGAGGTCGTCGAACAGGGCCTTCGTCTCAAGAAGGCAGGGAACACGATCGTCGGACTCGTCGGCGGGCGCGAGATCCACCCGATCAACGTTCGAGTCGGCGGTTTCTACAAGGTTCCCACAAAGCGAGAACTCGAAGCACTCATACCCGAACTCGAATGGGCGAAGGAAGCGGCCATCGCGACGGTCCGCTTGGTGAGCGGGTTCACGTTCCCCGATGCCGACCTGGACTACGAGTTCGTTTCGTTGAGCCATCCCGATGAGTATCCGTTCAACGAGGGGCGAATCGTGTCGAGCAAGGGCCTCGACATAGCGATCGCCGAGTACAACGACTACTTCGTGGAGGAGCACGTCGAGCGATCGAACGCCCTCCACTCACAGATTCGCGAACGCGGTGCGTATCACGTGGGTCCGCTGGCCAGGTACAACCTCAACTTCGAGAAACTCACACCACTCGATCAAGAACTCGCTCACGAAGTGGGCCTCGGCGAGTTCGTCACGAACCCGTTCAAGAGCATCGTCGTCCGTGCCGTTGAGGTGCTCTACGCGGTCGAAGAGTCGCTCAGGATCATCGACGAGTACGAAGAGCCTGCCGAGTCGTTCGTGGCCTACACGGTGGTGGAGGGTGTGGGGCACGGTGCCTCCGAAGCTCCCCGCGGGATGCTCTATCACCGGTATCTGGTGAACAACGGCGGGCGGATCGAAGACGCACAGATCGTCCCCCCGACGTCCCAGAATCAGTTGACGATCGAAAGGGATCTCCGGTTCGTGCTCGAAGAACACCTCGACCTGCCGGACCCGGAGTTGTCGTGGGTGTTGGAGCAGTCGATCCGCAACTACGACCCGTGCATCTCATGTGCGACGCACTTCCTCGATCTCACGGTGGAGCGTGGCTGACACCGTCGTGATCGGAGTCGGGAATCGGGTGATGGGTGACGACGCCGTGGGTCCGGTCGTGCTCGACCGACTCGTCGGACGACTCCCGGAGACGGTTGCCTTGGTCGAATCGGTCGGGGACGCTACACACCTTCTCGACACGTGGCGCGACGCCAGACTGGCCGTCGTCGTCGACGCCGTGGTCTCTGGTGGTGTCTCCGGCTCGGTTCATCGGATCGATGGGAACGCGGGCTTCCCCGCCTCGTGGCGCTCGGCCTCGACCCATCTCATCGGTCTCGTCGAAGCCGTGGACCTGGGTGGCGCCGTCGACATGCTGCCGGACGAGTTGGTCGTCTACGGCATCGAGATCGGCAGAGTCGGTCCGGGCGTGACCTTGAGCCCCGAGATCGACACAGCCGCCGATGAGGTGGTAGACATGATCACCGCGGAACTAGCGGAAGTCAGTAGTCAGTAGTCAGTGGTCAGTGAAGTGTGCGTGTTCTGGCTGTTGCCTGTTGCCTGCCTGCTGTCTGCTGTCCCCCTCAATACGCGGTCGTGCGGAAGATCGGTTGGAACAGATCGATCTTGCGGGCACATGCGGCTTCGAGCGGGCACACGTCGCACCCCGGTGGTTCGGTCTCAAGACAGACGCTTCGGCCGAGGCCGAACAGGAAACCGTCGACCGCTCCGACATCGAGTCCGGAATCGTCGCAAAGCACCAGGATCGCGTCGCGTGCGGCGTGGCGAATCGCCGATTCGTCGGCGGCGGGGACCCAGGCCCGACTTCCGAGCGTCTCCAGCAATCCGGAGTCCTCGACCTTGACGCATCCCGTGCGCAGCATCGTGCGCATGATGTGGTAGTCGATGATCGGTGCGATCGAACCCGACCTGTCGAGTCGAAGGAAACGTTCGGGGCGATTCACCAGAATCAGAGCCAACAGGTTCGCCTTCTTCGCAAGTGGATCTTCTCCGTAACCGGGAATCTCGGCGAGCGATTCGAGCAGGCTCGCGACCGCGTCCGGCGACGCGTTCGCCCTGTCGATGATCGATCTGATTCCCCCGAGTTGATCGATCGCCGCACCGTACTGCTGCTGCAGCGCCCGGTGGGATCCGGTGTCGGGGACGGGGCACACCCCGTTGTCGTCGAGGCAGATCTGATCAAACAAGAGCGGCTCTGCTGCGAGCCGGAGTGGATCGAGAACGGTCGGATCGGCTGCTGCCGTCCGGGTGAACGCGTGCCAAATGAAGTCGGAACCTTTCCTTCGGATTCCATCGATTGAGGTCCACATCGGTCCGTCGTAGCCGTGATCTGATCCCTTCCAGAATCCGTACTGGTGGAGTGTCGCGAGGGCGAGCAGTTCGATCGCGTAGGGATCGCCCTGCTCGGGGAACGGCGTACCCGAGAATGGAAGTGACGAATGGGTGGCGGAGCGTTTCAGAGCAGACGCAACGCTGCGGGTGCGGTCGAAGTCGACTACGACGCTACCCGGATCTGGAGCGTCCACGTCTCTAACGACCCCGGCGGACCGAGGGAGTCGTTCGATGAGGGGCGCCGCGCCGGGACCCCGGATGATCGTGGAAGCGACGCGCAATCCTTCATCGACAGGGTCGGGACGTCCCTTGAGCATCGCCCCGAGGTACGCCCCGGCGAAGGCGTCCCCGGCACCGGTGGGATCGAAGGCACGCACCGCGGTGGTGGGATGATCGGTCCAGACAAACACGGTCATGGTCGGTCCCGTAGCTCTGGTCGAGACGGTAAGGTCGGGCCAGGAGTTGAGCCCCCTTTCGGGCGGTCC
>JAUXCV010000145.1 GCA_030618675.1 Acidimicrobiia bacterium
CATCGTCTTCGATCGGCGCCGCAGTCGTCTGCGCCCCGGGAGCGATGAACACAGGCGGACCCACGAGCACTCGCTGCTCGCCGCGGCGTTGCATCCACCACACCCATGCCGCTCCGACCAGCACGGCAACCGCGGAGAGCCAACCGTTTCGGCTCAGCCCGAACAGACGGAACGTGGTGTCGGTCCGCATCAGCTCCATTAGGAAACGTCCGATCCCGTACACGATCAAGTACATCCCGATCGAGGCGCCCTTTGCCAGTTTCCCGCGACGCTCGAGCCAGAGGATGATCCCAACGGTGAGAAACACGTTCCACAGTGACTCGTAGAGGAACGCCGGGTGGAAGGTCGTGTACCCGGGATATCCGGCCGCCGCAGCGATGCTCGGATCGATCTCGACTGCCCACGGAAGGTTCGACGGTGTGCCGAAGAGTTCCTGGTTGAAGTAGTTGCCCCACCGGCCGATGGCCTGGGCAAGGGGAATCCCGACGGCGACGGCGTCGGCGAACGCGAAGGCGTCACCGTTCCATCTGCGAAGAAGGAAGATCGCCGTGAGCGCTCCAACCGTGAGGCCACCGTAGAGAGCGAGTCCGCCCTCCCAGATGAACAGAACCCCCCAGGGGCGGTCGATGAAGTCGCCCGTGTGGGTGATGACGTACCCGAGTCGGGCACCCAGGAAGCCGATGGCCACAGCCCAGATCGACACGCGTTCGACGAGTTCACCGCTGCCGCCGAAACGTATGTAGCGTCTCTTGGCAACCATCACCGCGACGATCACGCCGATCGCGATCATGATCCCATAGAAGTGGATCGTCAGAGGACCGATCTCGAGAACGTTCTGCGACGGCGACGGAATGGAAGCGAGCACGGAGATCATCCGTACCTCTCTTTGAACTCTTTGAAGGCTTCCCACGCCTCAGGTCCGTATACCGAGGCGGGTCCTCCACCCATCTGAATGGTGACGCCGATGGTCTCGGCCATCTGCTCCTCGGTCGCACCCTTGCGTGCGGCGCCCCGTGCGTGGCTGGCGATACACCCCATGCAACCTTGCGACACGGCAATGGCCACGGCCATCAGTTCCTTCGTGGCAGCAGGAAGTGCTCCGTCCTTGTAGACGGCGCGGTACGTCGTGATGAAGCCTTCGTAGACCTCCGGAACGTACTCGCGCAGTTCAGCCGACGGCGGGCCGATCTTCTTGATCTCGTCTTGATACTGTCCCATGACACCTCCTGGCCGGAGCAATGCTACGGCCTTTCAACCCGTGACGATTGTGCTCATTCCCACCGCGCCTACTCTCGTTCGGGTATCTGAGTACGGACTACGGACTCCGGACTACCGCGACCGCAGGGAGCGACATGACCACCAAGGACACGGCCGCCGTGGCGTTCGACGGAGTCGAGCATGAACTGCGGGATCTGTCTCGCTGGATGTACGAGCATCCGGAGATCGCGTTCGAGGAGTTCGAGACGTCTGCCCGGCTGGCGGAGTTCCTGAGGAAGAAGGGTTTCGCCGTTGAGTACCCGGCGTACGGACTCGACACTGCGTTCGCCGCCCGTATCGGCTCTGAGGGCCCCGAGGTGGTCATCTGTTGTGAGATCGATGCGCTCCCCGAGGTCGGTCACGCCTGTGGACACAACATCATCGCAACGGCGGCGATCGGGGCTGGTATCGCTTTGGCGCCGCTCGTCGAGGATCTCGGCATCCGGGTCACTGTGCTTGGTACACCGGCCGAGGAGGCGTACGGCGGCAAGATCGATCTGATCAACGCCGGTGCATTCAGCGACGCTGTGGCATCGATGATGGTCCACCCCGCCAACGACGACATCGTCGACATGAACTTCCTCGCCACTGTCCAGATCGACGTCGAGTTTCACGGCAGAGCGTCCCACGCAGCGTTCAAACCGCAGGTCGGCATCAACGCCCTCGATGCAGCAGTGCAGGCCTATGTGAACGTCTCGACGATGCGTCAGGCGCTGTACCCGACGGACAAGGTCCACGGTGTCATCACGTACGGCGGTGGCGTCCCCAACGTGATCCCGGCGTTCACGTCGATGTCGTGGTACGTCCGCGCCTTGACCAAGGACCGTCTCGATGAGCTCTATCCGAAGGTCATCGCTGCGTTCGAGGGCGCTGCGATCGCCACCGGGTGCACGTTCGAGGTGAAGCCGATGGGCCATCCCTACACGGACATGATCGTCGACCCGGTGATGGCAGATCTGTTCGCCGAGAACTCGGCGTCTCTCGGCCGGACGATGCACCGGGCCAGCGAGTTCGACCCCGCGGCTGCGGGTTCGACGGATATGGCGAACGTGTCCTACGAGGTCCCCACGATCCACCCGATGCTCGACATCAAGGCGGAACCGGCGGTGAACCACCAGAAGGAGTTCGCAGCTCACACGCTGACCCCGACCGGAGAGGCGGCGATCCGCGACGGTGCACTCGCAATGGCGATGACGATCATCGACCTCGCAGAAGGCGACCGCTGGACCGACCTCGGTTCCGCCATCCCCTAGAAACTCTCAATACCCAGGGTTCGTAGCTTCCTATATGGTGCCCTGAGCCCGCGGAATGGGCCATTCGTATCAGCCGGCGGCGTCAATTGGCGCTGGCAGACCAGGCGGGTTCGGTGAGGTACCGCTGAATCGTGGGTCCTATCGCGTCCACCAGTTCATCGATCGATGCCGTTGCGAGTTCGCGGACGCCAACGATGTGCCGGGCGAACAGCACGCCGAGAAGGTGAGACGCCACAAGCGCCGCCCGCTCCCGACCATCCGCAACATCCAGCATCTCTGCGATCGGATCGATCAATGTCCGGTCGATGAACTCACGGAGCATCGCCGCTGCGGAGGAGTTGGTGGATGCGGCCCGCATCAGCGAGATCGCCGGCGAATCGTCAGCGGCGAGCATCGCCAGCGAGAACCGCGTGATCATCTCTCCGACCTCTCCTTCAGATACGCCGTCGAGCACCCCGGCGATGTCGGACGGATTGATCGGAAGATCATGGGCGGCAACGAACAGGCTCTCCTTGTTACCGAAGTAGTGTGCGATAAGAGCAACGTCAACACCGGCAGTGGCCGCGATCCGCCGCAGGGTCGCGCTCTCGTATCCCATCTCGGCGAACGTCAACCTCGCGGCATCCAGGATCTCCGCCTTCGTGACAGAGGAGTCCCCGGGGCGTCGACCGGTCCTCGTCATTGACGGCGTGTCGAAATCACACGGAGTCCTGTGAACTGCGATCGGTCGCCACAGCGGAGCGACGCATCCGCTTCCTTCGGTTGACCAATCGGAAGGTGTAGAGATAGGCGCCTGTCAGAGCGAGGAACAGGAGGAGAATCGACTGCACCGCCTCCCAGGCCGGTATGTCTTTCATGATCTTCCCGTTCCCGGAGAGCCGCAGAACGGCCGAGATCGGCACAAGCACAAGCATCGGAATCGCCAGCCACCGATGCCACTTCCTCGCTCGCTGAGCCCACTCTTTCATGTGTCGGTCTCCTTCGTTTCGATCGTCCCATAATTCATCGCATGTTGAATTATAGCGAATCGCCGTTGAATCGTGCGATGGCGGCGCACCATCGATCTGCGTTCGCCTATCGTCAATGGTGTGAGCATCGACACCACCAAGATCGGCGCCGACTGGTACCGCATCTCCGCCGATTCTGCCCTTGAGCGACTCGGCTCATCGCGAGGCGGACTCTCGAACGCGGAAGTCGAAGAGCGCCTCGCCACCTTCGGTACGAACGAACTCGAAGACCGCGGAGGACGCTCCTCCCTTCAGATCTTCCTCTCCCAATTCCGGGATCTCTTCACGGCCATCCTGATCGTCGCCGCCGTCGTTTCGGCGTTTCTGAAGGACTGGATCGAGGCGGTGGCCATCCTGGCGATCATCGTCCTCAATGCCGCCATGGGCTATGTCCAAGAGAAGAAGGCCGAAGAGGCGATGGCCGCCCTCAAACGGATGGCAGTTCCTGAGGTGACGCTTGTGCGGTCGGGAGAAACGGTGATCATGTCGGCTCGCGACGTCGTTCCCGGGGATGTCTTGATCCTCGAAACCGGGAACATCGTCCCCGCCGACGGTCGCCTCATCGAGGCGATGAACCTCGAGATCGAGGAGGCACCGCTCACGGGCGAGTCCGTACCGGTCGGCAAGGAAGCCGACAAGGTCTACCACAAGGACCTAGCTGTGGCCGACCGCAGGAATCTCGTCTATCGCGGTACCACAGTGACCCGGGGCCGCGGGGTAGTCGCCGTTACGGACACGGGGATGCAGACCGAACTCGGTCGGATCGCCGAGATGCTTCAGGCCGTTGTGGAGGAGCGCACTCCGCTTCAGCGTCGGCTCGATCACCTTGCCAAGGTGCTCGCCATCGTCGCCCTGGCCATCGTTGGCCTGCTCTTCGTGATCGGGATCATGCGCGGTGAGAGCGTCGAGATCATGCTTCTCACATCCGTGAGCCTCGCCGTCGCCGCGATTCCCGAAGCAATGCCGGCCGTCGTGACGATCGCCTTGTCGCTCGGGGCACAGCGCATGCTGCGACGCAAGGCGCTGATCAGACGGCTCCCGGCCGTCGAGACACTCGGCTCCGTTTCGGTGATCTGCACCGATAAAACCGGGACACTGACCGAGAACCGCATGACCGTGACGGTGCTCGATCTTGCCAACGAGGAGGTTGCCCTCACCGGAGAGGCCAGCGGACCACTGGTGATCACAGAGACGGGGGCAGATGAGATCGCTCAAGGCCTGGAGGCTTCCCTCGCCGCCGGCGCCCTCTGCAACGACGCGACCCTTACGGCGAGCGAAGACGGCAACCGATCGGTCGGTGACCCGACCGAGACCGCGCTCGTCCTTGCAGCAGCAGAGCTGCAGATCCCGAAACCCGACCTCGAGAAGCTGTTCCCTCGCGTGGACGA
>JAUXCV010000290.1 GCA_030618675.1 Acidimicrobiia bacterium
ATGTGGGACGAAGTGATGTTCCACGACGGACGCGTTGAGAGCCTGGGCAAGACAGCGCTGATGAACGGCGACGACGGCTACGGGATTCGGACACCCGACCGACCTCTTGGCTATCCGGACGTCAACGCGGGACCGAATCTCCCTGCCGCGCAGAGCATGTTCCCCGTCGTTTCCGAGGAGGAGATGAGGGGCTTCGACTTCGGCACCGAGATCGGCAACACGGGCGAAGCGCGTAACGGGCGCGTTCGAGACCTCTTGGCGCAGATCATCGGCGGATACGGCGAGGGTGTAGGAGTGCTGAATCCCAATGACTGGCCCGCCGTATTCGGCACGGTCTTCGAAAGCGATGCACCTGCGGATGAGCTGATCACCTACTCCAGCATCTCGCTGGCTCTCGGGGAGTACGAGCGGTCCCAGGTCTTCGTCGACACGCCGTGGAGAGCGTACGTGGAGGGCGCCGATGACGCCATCAGCGAAGACGCCAAACGAGGCGCATTGCTGTTTCTAGGGGAGGCCGCCTGCTCGACATGCCACACCGGTGACTTCTTCACCGACGAGCAGTTCCATGTCAATGCGATACCTCAGATCGGCGTCGGCAGGGACAGCGGAGCATTCGGTGACGACGACTGGGGTCGATACCTGGAGACCGGTGTTGACGAGGACCGGTATGCGTTCCGCACGCCAACGCTCACGAACGTCGAAGCGACGGGGCCGTACGGACACGACGGCGCCTATCTCACACTCGAAGGGATCGTCCGCCATCACCTGAATCCCAAGATGGCGGTTGAGGAGTACGACTTCGGAGCGGTCGATCCGTCGATCCGTGTTGGCAACGCCGAGACCTACACACAAGCCGCGCTTGAGCAGCTCGAGGAGAATCGGAGCAACGGCGTCTACACGGTGAGAGACATGGACTTGTCCGACGAACAGGTCGATCAGTTGATCGCTTTCCTCCTGACGCTGACCGATCCGTGTGTGAAGAGTCGGCAGTGCCTGGCACCGTGGATTCCGGATGAGTCGCTACCCGACCCGGACGGCCTCCGTCTCGATGCGATCAACGCGGAGGGTGAGAACCTTTGAGTAGCGGAGTAGCGGAGTAGCGGAGTAGCGGAGTAGCGGAGTAGATCAGTAGATCAGTAGATCAGGCAGGGCCTTCACGGGCTACGGGCTACGGGCTCCCCGCTACGGGCTACGGACTACGGACTACGGCTCGAGGCCCTTGCACTTCAAGGGGTTTCTGCCTATCTTGCCTCGAACCCCGGCACTCGCCCGGGGTTCCTGGCTATCTAGGGCCAACTAATTGGAGGCAAGAACAATGAACGACAACCTACGGAAGTGGCTTCCGTGGATCCTGGTTGCCGTCGTTGCCGTGATCATCGTCATCATCATCGCCGTGAACTCAGGCGGATCTGACGAGGCTGCGACCACGACGACGGCTGCGCAAGAGACCACGACGACGGCTGCGGAAGAGACCACGACGACGGCTGCGGAAGAGACCACGACGACGGCTGCGGAAGAGACGACGACGTCCTCATCTGAAGCGCCGGTGGCCTTCGATCCGATCCCGGTGAAGATCGGGACCGTGCTGCCCCAGACCGGTCAGCTCGCGGCCATCATCGATGCGCTCGAGAATCCGATCAAGATGGGTGCCGACGAGATCAATGCGGTCTCCAGCGGACTCGTCAGCGTCGACTACGGCGATTCGGGGACCGACCCCAACATCGCGTCGGCGACCGTCGACAAGTACCTGACCGGCGACTACGCCGGCATCATCGGCGCGGCCGCGTCCGGTGTGTCGCTGTCGATCGTCGACAAGGTCCAGGGCAGCGAAGTAGCGATGTGCTCCGGTTCGAACACGGCGGCTGCGCTCAGCTCGTCCGACTATGACCCGTACTACAGCCGCACGGCTCCTTCCGACAACCTGCAGGGCCCAGCCCTCGCCGATGTCGTGGCAGCAGACGCCCCCGCCGCGGTGGCAGTTCTCTGGCGCAACGACGAATACGGTGTGGGCTTCGGTGAGCTTGTCGCCGCCGAGCTCGGCGACGTGGTTGTCGAGGCAACGGCCTATGACCCCAAAGCCGGTTCGTTCGCAACTGAGGCTCAGGCCGTTGTTGCCAGTGGTGCCGATGTCCTCGTGATGATCACCTTCGAGGAGGGTGGCCAGTTGCTGCTCGACCTTGAGAGCGCCGGTTTCGCCGGTCAGATCTACGTGGCTGACGGCTTCAAGGACACCGTGGGCGCCGACCAGCTCGGCGGGAACGTCGCACTGCTCGACGGAATCAAGGGCACGGCCCCGTCGGCCTCACCGGCCAACGGTGAAGCAACCTTCCCCGACCGGCTCGAGGCTGCCTTCCCGGGCACGCCGACGATCTTCTCCGCTCAGAAGTACGACTGCTTGGTGGTCACGGTTCTCGCTGCGCAGGCAGCCCAGAGCGCCGATCCGTCGGTGTTCGTGAGCGAGATTGGGAACGTCACGAAGGGCGGCGAGAAGTGCACGCTCTTCTCCGAGTGCTTCAACCTGCTGAGCGAGGGCAAGGACATCGACTACGACGGCGCCTCCGGCCCGCTCGATTTCGGTCCGAGCAACGAGCCGGGAATCGGCACGTACGACGTCTTCCTCTATGACGACACAGGCGCGACGGAGACGCTCGAACAGATCGTCGCCAGCGGCTGACCCAGGCCAACAACCGACCAACCACGAAGTGGGGCCCGGCAAACGCCGGGCCCCACTTCTCTGATCTACTGATCTACTCAACCCTCCCCAACGTCCCGAGATAGAGATCGATCACCTTCGGGTCGTGGAGGAGGTCTCGTCCCGGCCCCGTGTGAGCGTTGCTGCCTTGGTCCAGGACGTAGGCCCGGTCGGCGATCTGCAA
>JAUXCV010000233.1 GCA_030618675.1 Acidimicrobiia bacterium
CTCCTCGAACACGAGGGCCTGAACCCGGAGGCGATCGAGACACAAGCCCGGCAGGGCGTTCGCCTCATCGGCAGCGACACCACCGGCATCTACTGCTACCCCACCTGCCGCCACGCGAAAAGGATCAAGGACACCCACCGCATCGAGTTCCGCTCAGAAACGGCCGCGATAGAAAACGGCTACCGAGCATGCAAGGTCTGCAGACCAGCAGCCTGAAAGCCGTAGTCCGTAGTCCGTAGTCCGTAACCCGTAACCCGTAACCCGTAACCCGTAGCGGAGCCCGTAGCCCACGAAGTCTCTGCCTGCTCTACTCCGCTACTCCGCTACTCCGCTACTCCGCTACTCAGCTACTCCGTCATCCCCCGTCTACCCTGACCCCCATGGACCTTGTCGAAACGATCCGGGCTTCGGTCATCGGCAGTGACTACGCCGTGCCGGGGCCGTTCGGACAGCGCCGTGTCACGTACGCCGACTACACGGCTTCGGGTCGTTCGCTGTCGTTCATCGAGGACTACCTACGAGAAGTCGTACTTCCCCTCTACGCCAACACCCACACGGAATCATCCGGAACCGGCCTCCAAACCACCCGTTTCCGGGAAGAAGCACGGGAGATGATCCGGAGTTGTGTGAACGCAAGCGACCAGCATGCCATCGTGTTCGCCGGCTCCGGAGCCACCGGAGCGATCGACCGTCTGGTGGCCGTGCTCGGTCTCCGTATCCCGTGCATCCTCGAAGACCAGTACCACCTGTCCGACCAGATTCCTGGTTCCGAGCGACCCGTCGTGTTCACCGGACCTTTCGAACACCACTCCAACGAGTTGCCGTGGCGCGAAACCATCGCCGACGTGGTCCGCATCGACGAGGACGCCGACGGGCACATCGACCTGGCACAACTGGAGCGAGAGCTGAAGACGTATGCGGATCGCCCGCTGAAGATCGGTAGCTTCTCCGCCGCCTCGAACGTCACCGGAATCATCACCGACACAAGGGCTGTGGCGCGACTCCTGCACGAGCACGACGCTCTGTCGTTCTGGGACTTCGCCGCTGCCGCTCCGTACGTCTCGATGGACATGACCCCCGATGACGATCCCCTCGCCTACAAGGATGCCATCTTCTTCTCTCCCCACAAGATGATCGGGGGTCCGGGAACCCCCGGTGTCCTCATCGCCCGCAAAGAACTCTTCAGGAATCAGGTACCGGCGGTCCCGGGTGGTGGCACCGTCGCGTTCGTCAATCCGAACGATCACCGATACCTCGACGATATCGAACACCGTGAAGAAGGCGGGACGCCGGCGATCATCGAGTCGATCCGGGCCGGACTCATCTTCCAACTCAAACACGCGGTCGGCGCCGACCGCATTCGCGAACTGGAGGAGTCGTTCATCGATCGGGCGATCGGTTCGTGGAGCGACAACCCGAACATCAAGATCCTCGGCAACCCCGATGCGGAACGCCTCTCGATCGTGTCGTTCGTCGTGAGGCACAACGAGCGCTACCTGCACCACAACTTCGTCGTCGCTCTGTTGAACGACCTCTTCGGTATCCAATCGAGAGGTGGATGCTCCTGTGCCGGGCCATACGGTCATCGCCTGCTCGGCATCGACATCGACACGTCGACCGAGTTCGAACGGGAAATCACCCGGGGGTGCGAAGGGATCAAACCGGGCTGGGTCCGGGTCAACCTCAACTACTTCATCTCGGAGCAGGTCTTCGGCTTCATCGTCGATGCCGTGCATCTGGTAGCGAACGAAGGCTGGCGGCTTCTCCCGTACTACCAGTTCGACGTCACGACCGGTCTCTGGGAGCATCGCGACGGGCGGGGTGAGGCCCCGCTCAGCCTGGCAGAGATCGACTACTCGAGCGGCGAGATGCGGTTCGACCACCGACCGCAACGCGACGCCGATCCGGTACTCCACGACTATCTGGCCGAGGCACAGTCGATTCTCAGCGACGCCCTGCCGTTCGACGGGGAACTCGCTCCGGACGCGTTCACCGACGACTTCGAGCATCTCCGCTGGTTCACGCTTCCTCATGAGGTCACCGGTGACTGAGGCAATCGGTCCCGACTGGTTCCGCCGGTCTGTCTCGACCCCGTACGCCGAGTCCTGGATCGATGTCGAGGGAACCGACATCCACTACCTCGAATGGGGCGAGCGCGGCCGCCCGGGCCTCGTGTTCGTCCACGGCGGGGCTGCCCATGCGCACTGGTGGTCGTTCCTCGCCCCGATGTTCACACGCAGGTGGCATGCCGTTGCCCTCGACCTCTCCGGTCACGGCGACAGCGGACGGAGGGACTGCTACGACCATCAGATCTGGGCCAGGGAAGTCCTCGCCGTCGCCGAGGCAGCCGGATTCCCCGGTCCGCCCGTGGTCGTCGGCCACTCTCTCGGAGGCCTCGTCACGATCGAACTGGCAGCCACGTACGGTGATCGCCTCGCGGGTGCCGTGATCGTGGACTCGCCGGTCCGTGAACCGGATCCCGAATCGCGTGAAGGTGCGCGAGGCCGGGCGTTCCGATCGCCGGGCACGTATCCGGATGAGGCATCTGCACTCGAGCACTTCCGTCTCATCCCCCCGCAACCGTGCAACAACGACTACATCGTCGACCACGTCGCCCGAGGCTCTCTGCAGCAGACCGATGCCGGGTGGACGTGGAAGTTCGACCCTCGCCTCTTCGAGCAGACGCTGGTTTCGATGCGGGATCAACTCGTGTCGGTACGTTGCCGGGTGGCGCTGTTCCGCGGCGAATTCAGCACCGTCGTTCCGGAGAACACGGCCGAGTACATGTACAACCTGATGAACCGGAACGCCCCGTTCGTCTCGATCCCCGAGGCGCACCACCACCTGATCCTCGACCAACCCCTCGCGTTCGTGGCAGCTCTCCGAACACTCCTCGCCGATTGGGAACACTCGATTCCGGCGAGCGATCCGGCTGCGCGATCTCAGAACCCCTGACAGGGGGCTTGCATGGGAATGCTCGGGCCATTCGGTCCGTTCCCGTTGCGATGACCACCGAACCGAGATACTCGATAGCGTTCTCGCGCGGCACAGCGCGCGTCCACGACCCTGCCGCCTGGGTTCGTCTGACGGCTGTAACGGCATTCCTCTTCGGACCGCTCCGGTGGACGATCATCGCCTCCGGGTTCCTTGGTCGGCGTCACCTCCTTCATCGCCTCGAGCGGATGTGGGCCGCGATCATGACCCGGGCACTCGGAATCCGGATCACGTTGTCCGGCCTCGATCATGTGGATCCCCATCAGGAATACGTCGTTGTCCCATTGCACGAAGGACTCGTCGATCCGCTCGTCGTCACACGCATCCCTCTCGACCTCTCGTTCGCCGCACGCGACGAACTGTTCGAGTGGCGGTTCCTCGGTCCGTACCTCCGCTCCTCCGGTCAAACAAGCGTCTCCACTCGCTCCGGACCTGCCGGGTATCGGGCGCTGTTGCGTGGGGCCCGAGAAGCGTTCGAACGCAACGAGAGCTTCGTCGTCTTCCCGCAGGGAAGCATCCTCGGCATCGAGACAGCCTTCTACCCCGGCCCCTTCCGGATCGCGGAGAAGCTCGGACGTCCACTTCTGCCCGTCGTCATCA
>JAUXCV010000331.1 GCA_030618675.1 Acidimicrobiia bacterium
GGGCCGGCGCTGGCCGCCGGCATGATCCTCGGTGCCATCTCAAGTCTTCGATCTCAACCCGCACTCCAACGGAGGTAAACGATGATCTCTCGTGTCGAGATACACCAAGGCCGCTACCACGACTCGGTCCGCCTGATGCAAGCAAGCAAGGCCCTCCAAGGGGTCGCGGGCGTCACGAACGCCCTGGTCGCCATGGCGACCGAACTCAATCTGAGTCTGCTCGCCGACATGGGGTTCGATATGGATACGGTGGTTGGCGTCGGTCCGAACGACCTGCTGCTGGCCATTCATGCCGAGAGCGAAGAGGCCGTGGCCGCCGCGCATCGCGCGCTCGAAGAGGCGCTCACCCCCAAGACCGCTCCATCAGGCGGGCTTGATGCGCCGGATCCCAAGACCATCGGGATGGCCGCCAAGATCAACGGTGCCAACGTCGCCCTGCTGTCGGTGCCGGGTGAGCACGCGTTCGTCGAAGCGATGGAATCGCTCCAGGACGGCATGCACGTCATGATCTTCAGCGACAACGTGCCGATCTCACAGGAGATCACGCTCAAGCAGTACGGACGAGAGCACGGACTCCTCGTCATGGGTCCCGATTGCGGTACGACGATCGTCAACGGTCTCGGCCTCGGGTTCGCCAATGCCGTGCAACCCGGTCCGGTGAGCATGGTCGGTGCGTCGGGGACCGGGATCCAGGAGATGTGCGCCCTGCTCGACGACGCCGGCGTGGGCGTCAGGCATGCACTGGGTACAGGAAGCCACGACCTCTCCGAAGATGTGGGCGCCTCGTCGACCCTCCAAGCGCTGGAAGCACTCGACGCTGACCCCGAGACCGAGTTGATCGTCGTCATCTCGAAGCCCCCCGCGGCGCCGGTCGCAGACACCGTGCGTCGCGTCGCTGCAGAGTGCGCCACCCCGGTCGTGATCACGTTCATGGGAGAGACAACACTCGAAGAGGGGGCGGGAGAGGTGCTCGATGCGCTCGGCCTGCCGCGGCCGGTGTACGGATCGTGGAAGGTACCGGATCAAGATCATCGGCCCGGTTCGGTACGGGGGCTCTTCTCCGGCGGGACGCTGCGCTCCGAGGCGCGCCACGTGGCCGCACCGCTGTTGGGCGAGATCGGGACGAGCGAAGAAAGCGATGGGCACACGTTCATCGACTACGGCGATGACGAGTACACACAGGGCCGGGCACATCCGATGATCGACCAGACCGTTCGTGTCGAACGACTTGCCGCGGCAGGCCAGGACGAATCGGTCGGCGTGGTGCTCATGGACGTCGTCCTCGGATACGGGTCGAACGCCAACCCCGCCGCCGAACTAGCGCCGATCATCGAGATGGTCGTGAACCGGGGAGTAGCGGTCGTTGTGTCGCTCTGCGGAACGACCGGCGATCCGCAGGGTCGCGACGCTCAAGCCGGAGTGCTCAACGACGCAGGAGCGTCCGTGTACCTCTCAAACGCGGAGGCCGCACTCGAAGCGGCACGCCTCGCCACGACAAGGACTTCATCATGAGTGATCTCAGCCATCTTCTCGATACCGATCCGATCATCGTCACCGCCGGCACGGACATGCTCGCAGTCTCGATCGAGCAGCAGGGTTCCGCAGTGGAGCGAGCCGATTGGCGTCCGCCCCACGAGGGGACCGAAGCAGCCCTCGCCGTCCTGTTCTCCGACGATCGGATGAGAGAGGCGAACGAAGTTGCGATCGGCCGGATGCTGGCCGTGCGACCGCAACTCGTCGATGTCAAGGTTGCTCGCGATGTGTTCTCCGGCATGACCGATCGGACGTTCCTCCATGCGGGTCCACCCCTCGATTGGGATCGAGCGAGCGGACCGATGCGGGGAGCGATCATCGGAGCGATGCTGTATGAGGGTCTTGCCGACGATCCCGACGACGCTGCCACTAGAGCCGCCCGGGGTGAGATCGAACTGTCTCCCTGCCATCACCACGGAGCGGTTGGCCCCATGGCCGGTGTTACATCGCCGTCGATGCCCGTGGCCGTAGTCGAAGACGCAGCCGGTGATGGTGTTGCCTACTCGACGTTGAACGAGGGACTCGGGAAGGTCCTTCGGTACGGGGCGTACGGCCAGGAGGCGATCGACCGGCTGCACTGGATGGATGAAGTGCTGGGGCCGGTGTTGAGCGCCGTCCTCAAGAGTCGAGGTCCGATCGACCTTCAGTCGCTGATCGCGCAAGCACTGCAGATGGGCGACGACGGGCACAACAGGAATCGGGCGGTGACGTCGCTGTTCCTGCGCGAGATCGGCGGAGCACTCGTTGACGGCGCCGATGCACCGGTCGACCAGCGTGCCGACGTGTTCAAGTTCATCGATGGCAACGATCACTTCATGCTCAACCTGGTCATGGCGGCCGGCAAGCTCGGCTCGGATGCCGCATCCGGCGTGCCCGGCTCGAGTCTCGTCACGGTGATGGCCCGCAACGGCACCGATTTCGGAGTCAGGCTGTCCGGCACCGGGGATCGATGGTTTATCGCCCCCGCACCTCCGGTCGACGGTCTCTATCTCGGTGCGTTCACCGAAGATGACGCCAGTCCCGACATCGGGGACTCGACGAT
>JAUXCV010000064.1 GCA_030618675.1 Acidimicrobiia bacterium
AGGGAGCGGCCCCGAGTTTCCGATGCACGTGGTGCAGCCGTATCCGACCGTCCAGAAACCAACGGCCTCAAGATCGTCGAGCAGGCCGGCTGCGACGAGATAGTCGGTCACGACCTTGGATCCCGGTGCGAGCGACGTCTTCACCCACGGCTTGCGCGTGAGGCCGAGTTCGTTCGCCTTCCGAGCGACGAGGCCGGCTCCGATCATGACATCCGGGTTGGACGTGTTCGTGCACGATGTGATCGCTGCGATCACCACGTCGCCGTCACCGAGTTCGAAGGTCTGCCCTTCATCGGTCACGGTGACGGTAGCGCCGGCAACCGATCCGTCCGGGCGCAACTCACCCTCGAGATCGCTGTGCCACTGCGTCTTCATCGCATCGAGTTCGATACGATCCTGCGGTCGTTTCGGACCGGCAAGGGACGGAACGATCGTCCCGGGATCGAGCTCCAGATTCGAGCTGTAGGCGATGGCCCGACTCTCGTCGCGCCACATGCCCTGTTCCTTGTAGTACTGCTCGACGGTGGCGATCAGAGCTTCATCGCGACCGGAGAGCCTCATGTAGTCGAGTGTTCGATCATCGACCGGGAAGAACCCGACGGTTGCGCCGTACTCCGGCGCCATGTTCGCGATAGTTGCCCGGTTCGCGACGGGCATGTCGTCGAGCGCCGGCCCGTAGTACTCAACGAACTTGCCGACGACACCGTGCGCTCGCAGGATCTCGGTGATCCGGAGCACGAGATCCGTTGCAGTCGCCCCATCCGGGAGCGTGCCGGTGAGACGGAAGCCGACGACCTCGGGAAGCAGCATGTAGATCGGTTGACCGACCATGACCGCCTCGGCCTCGATGCCGCCGACGCCCCAACCGACGACGCCTAATCCATTGATCATCGTCGTGTGCGAGTCGGTGCCGACCAGAGAGTCCGGATAGAGGGCACCGTCCCCGTCCCAGACGACCTTGGCGAGGTACTCGAGGTTGACCTGATGCACGATCCCGGTGGCCGGCGGCACCACCCGGAAATCGTCGAATGCCGACTGTCCCCACTTGAGGAACTCGTAGCGCTCCATGTTCCGCTCGAACTCCATCTCGGAGTTGATCCGAAGCGCGTCCGGAGAGTTGAACGCGTCGACCTGGACCGAGTGATCGACGACCAGATCGGCCGGAACCTGCGGGTTGACCTTGGCCGCGGATGCCTCGTCGCCGGTCATCCGCACGACCGCGGACCGCATCGCGGCAAGATCGACCACAGCCGGAACGCCGGTGAAGTCCTGCAGAACGACCCGGGCGGGCTTGTACGCGATCTCCGTCTCCCCCACCCGCGTGGCGTCATAGCGAGCCACGGCCCGAACATCGGCGTCGGTAACGACACGCCCGTCGTGGTTCCTGAGCGCCGATTCGAGAAGAACCTTGATCGAGTACGGCAGTGTCTCAACGTCGCCGATGTCGCCCAGGGCGTCGAGGCGATAGATCACTCGTTCACCGAGTGGTGTGTCGATCGTACGGCGTGCTCCGAAGGGATCGTGGGTATCGGTCATGGTGCGGCCTCGCAAACGTGTCGCGGTCGTGGTCGTGTCGATTCGAGGACATGATATCGGGGCCGCGGAGATGCCTCCTCCCGGTGCCTTGAGACACGGTTCTGGAGCGGCTTTCGGGCGGTCGATATCGGGTTCTGCTCACTATCTTCCGACGATGTCTTCGTCTCCTACTTCCGCCCGTCTTCGCACCATCTTCATGACGCTGCTCGTCGTTGTCTCGCTCGTCGGCGCGGCATGTTCGAGCGCGAATTCGTCATCCGGTGATCTTCCCGACCTGGAGGACGTGCCGGGAGCTGAGGCGTCCTCTGAAGACGGAGACGAAGCACCCGATTTCACGGTGATGACCGTCGACGGAGCCGGATTCACGCTCTCCAAGCACTTCGAGAACGACGGCCGCCCGGTATTCCTCAATATGTGGGCATCGTGGTGCCCTCCATGTCGGGACGAGATGCCCGACATCAACGCAGCATCGGAATCGCATGAGGACGTGAAGTTCATCGGTGTCGCAGCCAACGATGATCCCGTCGAATCTACCGCGTTCGCCACGTCGATCGACATCGGATACACGATCGGATTCGATCCGAACGGAGACGTAGCCGGCGATTACAAAGTGGTCGGACTCCCCGCCTCGTACATCATCTCGGCCGACGGCGTGATCCTCGAACGGATCTTCGGTTCAGTAACCGAAGCCGACATCGACGAGTTACTCAACAAGTGGTTCTCGTAGTCAGTAGTCAGTAGTCAGTAGTCAGTAGTCAGTGATGATGTCCGCTACTCAGCTACTCAGCTACTTCAACAGCCCTTCCACTTCGGCTCGCGCTTGTCGAGGAACGCCCTGACACCTTCGGCGGCATCTTCCGTGGTCGCTACAGTTGTCAGACCGATGTGGAGATGGTCGAGGGCCGTGTCGAGGTCCATGTTCTCAACGGCGTAGAAGGCAGCCTTGCCGAGTGCGAGCGCTGCAGGGCTCTGTGAGACCAGAGCGTCAACCGTTTCCCCCACAGCATCGTCGAGTTCGTCACCGAGAACGACCCGGTTGATGATCCCGAGTTCGACCGCCTCCACTGCACCGAAACGCCGTCCCGTCAGCATCATCTCAAGGAGGGGCCGTCGAGGGACGAGTGGCTGGAGCACCGCCGTGATCATCATGGGCCAGAGGCCTACGGCGATCTCCGGCGTGCCGAACGTGGCGTGCTCAGATGCGATCGCTATGTCGCAACCCGCAACGAGTCCGAGTCCGCCACCGAGTGCGTGCCCGTTGACCCGACCGACCACCGGCTTCGGGCAGCGACGCATCCCGCGGATCAAGTCCGCGAGCGCGCCGCGTTCGCCGTGACCGGCCAGCGGTGCATCGACGAAACCACCCGACAGGTCTCCGCCGGCCGAGAACACCCGATCACCGGCGCCGGTGACAACGACCACCCGCACGTCAACGTCGGCACAGGCGGTCTTCAGTGCCCCGCCCATCTCCGCCATCGCCTCGTTCGTGAGAGCGTTGCGGCGCTCAGGGTCGTCGATGGTGATGGTGGCAACCGGCCCATTCGTGGAGTAGCGGATCATGGGGAGGAAGGTAACAGGCAACAGACGACAGGCAACAGACGACAGACGACAGGCAACAGGCGCACACGGAGTACGGATACGGACTACGGACTACGGACTACGGACGCCACTACGGACTACGGTTAGCACCAATGCTCTGGATGCTGCTTGTGCTTGTCATTGCGATCCTCGTCGGGCTCGCGCGGGGGGGAAAGCTCTCGAACCTGACGGAGATCGGCGTTCGCGCTTGGTGGCTGCTCTTCATCGGATTCGGAATCCAACTCGTTGCCACATTCCTCCCCCGTTCGACCCACGATCTTGCCGTGGGTTTGATCCTCGGATCGTACGTTCCACTCCTGGTCTTCGTCTGGCTCAACCGACAGATGGCCGGCCTCTGGGTCGCCGGTATCGGCATCCTCATGAACTTCACCGTCATCGCTGCCAACGGCGCTATGCCGGTGATGCTCGAGGCGGTGAGATTGGCCGGGGGATCGGCGGACGTGATCCTGGGAGCGAAACACGTGATCCTCACCGAAGAGACCCATCTGGCGTTCCTCGCCGACATCATCCCGCTCCCGCGCAGCGTCATCTCGATGGGGGACGTGTTCCTCGCTCTCGGCGTCGGCGTGTTCCTCGAAGACCAGATCCGTCGCCCGGTCCGGCTCTTCGCTCACGGCGTTGAGGGTACGCCGGGGTCCGCTGCCGATCGCTGACGAACCGGTCGGTGGCCGGGGGACGTGTCGCGCACGCTCCTACGCTGCGATCACGCCTCTCTGAACGAGGACCCGCCGCAGCGAGGCCGATACCTCGGGGTCGAAGTCGTAGGCGGACCCCCGGTGGATCCGCTCGAGGCCTTCGAGCGGTGATAGGTGCATCTCGTACACGGCCTGGTCGTAGGCACTTGCGACCTTGATGATCTTCGAGATCATCGGAACGTCCGGATCCGTCGCCTCCCCGGGGCGCCGGAACGGGCTGTGCTGCATGCGAACGTATTCCGACACCTCCTGGAGATGGGGAGCCTCGGCGATGATCTGTGCACCCCAAAGAGCGACGTCCTCATCCGTGTATCCGGCCTGGAGGATCGCTGGTTCGGTCAGCGTGATGAGACCGACGTCATGCATCAGCGCGGCGTATTCCAGTTCGATCACGTCGTCGGGATGAAGGCCGATCTCGCGAGCTATCGACACCGCGAGGTCGGCGGTTCGCGTGGAGTGTCCGCGAGGGGCAAGATCGGCGACCTCCGGGATCTGGGCGAGAGCCCGGATCATCTGACCGTAGGTGACACGAGTCGAGTGGTATCGCACGAATGCCAGGTGGCCGAAGGCATACGGAAGGATCGCTATCGGGAACGCCCAGATGCCCATCAGCGGCCACGTCATTCCGAACAGGGCGCCGGCGGTGAAGATCGACAGGGCGACGGTCCAATCCTCGAGCGAACGCAGCCACAGGTAGCGCGAGGCGAGATCCTCGCGCTCGATACCGACCCACGCAGAAACGAGCGCTCGCAGGACGAACCACACAACGCCGCCCGCAGCAATCGAGAGCAACTGAACCCATGCGAGCGGCAGCGACGACCCAGAGAGACCGGTCAGCATCAGTGAAGCTACGAGTCCGAAGATAAGCATCGAGATGGATTCGGCCACGTAGTCGGAGTCTCTGTCGTCCCCCGACCGTCGGCGAAGCACCACCCACCCGCCGACGAGTCCAGCCGAGTAGGCAGCCATCACGGCCGCAGTACCGGGGAGGAGGATCACGGCAGCGACCGCCGGTCCAATCGCAAGGTTGATACGTCTGCCCGACGGTGTCGGGACAGATAGGTGGTGCATGCCGGCGATAGCGGCGGCCCAGAGCAGGACAGCGACCCATTCATCGCCGGAACGAACGATGAGAGCGAACGCCACCGCGCCGAGCACCGTGATCACCCCGAGCAGGATGAGTGAGAGCCGGTGGAGCCGCGATTCAGCCATTGTCGACACCCTCCGCTACTGGAGCCGGAGTTAGGTCCCGGTCGACGATCTGATCGGTCTCGAGAATCTCGTCAAGGCCTTCTTCGGCGATATCACGGGCTTCGTCGTCGGTGCGTTCGATCTTCGATCCGTAGCTGCGGCCCGAGTCCTCCATGGCCTCGATGAACGCTTCGACAACCTCGGGGTCGAACTGGGTACCGGCGTGGCGGCGTAGCTCCGCATATGCGTACGGCTGGGTGAGGGCGACGCGATAGGAGCGAGTCGATGTGATGGCGTCGAAGGTGTCGGCAACGGCGAGGATGCAGGCCTCCTTCGATGGCGTGTCTCCGTGCTCGTGCCCGGTGCCGTGGTAGCCGTTGCCGTCGTAATGGGCGTGATGATTCGAAGCGATCTCGACCATGGGTTGCAGGAAGTCGACGTCCTTGAGCAGATCTTCAACGAAGTGAACGTGCATCTGCATCGCCTCGTACTCCTCCTCGGTGAGGCGAGAACGCTTGCGGATGAGTTCGCGGGGAACGGCGAGCTTGCCAACATCGTGAATGAGAGCCGCCCATCGGAGGCGTTCGAGTTGCGTGCCGTCGAGTCCCATCTGTATCCCGATCATCTCGGCGAAGTAGGCGACCCGCTCGGTGTGACCCCGCGTGTAGCGATCCTTGGCTTCGAGCGCCTTGATGAATCCCCGGATCGTGGATTCCTGAGCCTCGCGAAGCCGCGCATACGACTCGAAGGCCATGTACCCGGCCAGGAACACCACGGCGATGAGCGGAAGTGCCGCGGTGCCGATGGTGAGGTACGTGGCACCGAGCAATCCACCGAGGAAGCCCATCCCGATCTCCGGGACCATGATCTGTGCCATGTTGGACCACGGGCGAACCCCCATTCGCCCATAGACCCTGCTGACGATGAACAGCACCATCCGGTAGTTGACCAAGGCGTACGCGATCGAAGCCAGGGCCGACCCGAGAGCGATCCGTAGAAGACCGGTATCAAGCACCGGAGTACCGGGAGCAACACCGATGCTCAGGACGAGCGAGAGAACCGTGGTGGCCGCTGCGGCGGAAGCGACCAGTTGACCGAAGTTGACAATCGGCTGGAACCAGTCGTGCCGGCGGATGTCGATCGGCGTGACGACCGCGAGCGCCGCCATGGTCGTACCTCCCACGATCGCACTCTCCGGGCCGAAGATGACCGCTGCGGCCAGCAAGATCATGATCGACGGGCTGGCGTAGAGGCGGTCATTGACTTCAACCGAGTGCCACTCGAAGTACACGAATGCCGCTGCGAACAGTACCCACAGGAGAGGGTTCGGGAACGTCTGCCATGGCACCCAGATAACGGCGGCCAGGATGACGGATCCGAGCGCGCCGAAGCCTGCCGCCAATCGGACCTTCGTTCTGTGCTGTCGCTGGACCGCAGCCCGTGACATGTCGTCTCCCATTGAAGAATGCTGAGAAGGGTTGCCCGAACCTGAGCGCTGTTGCGTCGGCCACGATGGCGACGGCAAGGCCCGAGATCGCAAGGCTGAGTCCGATGAATCCGTGCTTCGCGGCCTCTCCGGAACGTGCACTCGATCACGACAGCGATGTCGCTCACAGGATGCAGTTCCACTTCGCGGAGACTGATCCGAGACCCGGAACTCCCTACCCAATCCCGGACGCCTGCAAGAACGTCCGGAACGTTGAACTATCTAGGTGCTCGCCCGGCCCCACCGGAGAACAACGCCTTTCGGCACATACGATCGACTGGCCCGCCCAAGGGCACCCGCCACATCGCTGCAGCGAGCGACCCCACGCTAGGGCCTACAGAGTCGTCTGCCAAGGGTTTCGGTCGTTGAATCGAGTAGAGCAGTAGATCAGTAGCAAGTAGATCAGAACTGCTCTACTGCTCTACTGCTCTACTAGTTCTTGCCACTTTCTTCCAGCTCACGGCTTGCCCTACGCGGATAGCCCCGATAGCCTGACCTGACACAAGACGGGAGCGCGCTGTCCCCGTTCCGGCTGCAGGCCGGTGACCGGACAACGGTGTCCCCCGAAACAACCTGGAAGGCGGAGCTTCAGCCCCGTGCGTTCTCGCATCCCACTCGTTCTCGCAGGCCTCCTGATCATCGCCCTCATGGCGACGGTCGGTCTCGCCGCGTTCACACCGGATGGGACAGACTCCAGCACAGAGACCACTGCGGTCGAGACGCTCGACATGGACCTCCCGATATCGGGCAGGATCGCATCGGCCGTCCTCGCCCTCGCCGTCGCTCCGGTTCGCGACGCAGACCTCGCCACCTCCACGACGATCGCCATCGCCGAGGCCCCTCCCGAAGCCGACGCTGAAGCTGCACCCGAGATCGAAGCCGAACCGGATACCACGGCAACCACCGAAGCCGCCCCGGACGACGAGTCGGTATCGGACGCTCCGGCAACAACCACAACTGCCGAACAGGTCACAACGACGAACGCGCCGAAGGCCGACACGACGCCACCGGCGATCCAGGTGCTCTCGCCCAAGAACGGCGCCACGGTGACCAGTCGGGTCGTCGAGTTCACCGGTGTCACCGAACGCGGCGCCGAAGTCTTCTCCGGACCGTTCGAGGCCGAGACCGACGCCGCTGGTGAATGGGCCATCAATCTTGTCCTCGCACCGGGCGACAACGGCGCTGCCTTCACGGCAACTGATGCTGCCGGCAACAAGACGACGGTTCGCATCGTCGTCACGTACGACGCGCCGGAAGCCACGACGACCACAAAGGCACCCGCCACCACGACCACCTCCCCATCGTCGTCCGACACGACGGCCACCACCAAGGCACCCGCAGCCACGACGACCACAAAGGCACCCACGACGACGACTACCAAGCCGCCGTCGACCACCTCGAAGTGGTCCCCGCAGTGGCCTGCCGATGGGGGCGGTCAGCGAGACGTAGAGAACTGGCGATCGACCGTCGCGAAGTACTGGCGCGCCGA
>JAUXCV010000459.1 GCA_030618675.1 Acidimicrobiia bacterium
CTCACCGCCGGTTCGGCAACCGGAGCCACCGGACCCGGAGGTCTCATGACGACCCTCCGCTCCCACGGCCCGAACCGCTGGCCCCGCTACAAGGCCCTCAACGGCACCCTGTCGATCCCGTGCATGCACGGCGGCGGCATCGCCGCTTCGTCGTCAAGCGTCGCCGGGTGGGTCTCCGACCTGGCGAGGCGGACCCATTGGATCACGGGCACCTCTGCGCAATGTCTCGCTTTGTTCAAGCCGATCAGCGTCGACACGCCGGTTGATATCGGACCGGTCCCCGACGGCCACGACGACGGCGAGAGTCTCTGGTGGCGTCACGAACAGATGGCAAGGGACGTGATGCGCGACCCGGACCGTCTCGCGAATCTCTTCCTCGCCGAACGAGACGTCGTCGAAGCCCGCTGGCTCGCGGAAGCCCCCGATGGCCAGGCAGCCTTCGACGAAGGGTCCGCGCTCCTCGACCGCTGGGCAGCGACGGTCGCAACGGCAGCGGATCACACCGATGTGCGCCCGTTCTGGGCGAAGAGCTACTGGAAGAAACGAGACCGGGCAGCGGGACTGAGTGCGTAGTCGGCAGTCAGAATCACGATCCAAGAGCCAAGATCCGAGTTACGTCCTTGGTTCTTGACTCTCGACTCTTGTCTCTCATCTCCTGCCTGACCTGCTGATCTACTCCGCTACTTCGACTCCATTGACTCCCGGCCTTGCGTAGCGTAGCCTTACATGTAACCGATAGTAAGGAAGCGTGTCATGGATGTCGCAGCGAAGGTCACGTCGAAGGGCCAGGTCACCATTCCCAGGGCAGTGCGCGAAGCGCTTGGAATCACCGCTGGTGACCAGGTCGTATTCCGTGTCGAATCACATCGAGCCATCCTCGCACGCAGTCCCAATCTCCTGGATCTCGCCGGCACCGTTCCGGTCCCGGCCGCCAAACGGGGGGTCTCGTGGGATGAAGTGCGCCGCGTAACACAAGCAACCCGATCCGAGGCGCGCCGTTGACCGCGTTCGTCGACACCAACATCCTCATCAGGCACCTCACCGGTGATCCACCCGGGATGGCGAACCGAGCGACCGCATTCCTCGCGGCGGCCGAGGAGTTGTTGCTACCAGATCTGATCGTTGCCGAGACCGTCTACGTGCTCGAGTCCTTCTACGAACTGCCGACGGACGATGTGGCCAACGCGGTACGATCCGTGATTGCCTACCCACCCATCCGGACGCTCGACCCCGCCTTGCTGCTGCGAGCGCTTGAGATCTACGAGATCGCCCGGATCGATTTCGCCGAGGCCTACCTGGTGGCGTCGGCCGAAACCGCCGGCATCACCGACATCATCTCGTTCGACCGGAGCATCGATCGAGTGACAACGATCAACAGAATCGAACCCTGACTTCCGTAGCCCGTAGCCAATTGTGGGCTGTCGGCTATCGGCGAAGACTCTGCCTGATCTACTGATCTACTGATCTACTCGGTCCCGGAGCCAATCCCACAATCAGCGTGTAGGTATCCGGCACATTCGCGATGAACGGGCAGGCGTCAAGGCCCACGCACGTCGTTGCACAGGCCACTCCGGAACAGGCGATAGCTTCGCCCTGTATCGAATCGGACGAGGCGCTCAGCACGCCCTTCGATGTGAGGACGCCGATCATGCCTTCGAGAGCCGGTTCGGAGACTCCGATGCGACGGGCGAGATCGCTCGTACGTATGGGGCCGCGTTCGGCGCGTAGTTCGTCGACGAGTTGATCGAGCACTGTCATCCCAGACCCACCAGCTTTCCGATCTGGAAGACCCCCACG
>JAUXCV010000102.1 GCA_030618675.1 Acidimicrobiia bacterium
GTGCACTGGTTCGTGTAGTTGATGTTCCGGTTCACGACGAAGGAGACCGTCTCGCCGTTGGCATGCTGACGGAGGATGTCGGCCACAGACGCGATCGCATCGACCTCGGTTCCGCGCGCCTCGAACAGGCGCTGGATCTCGTCCCGGCTGGGGCGCCGTCCCTCCAGCGATCGGTCGAGGATGCGACGCAGTTCGCCGCGGATGGCGTCCCCTCCACCCATGTGCGGTTCGCCGGCCCACGCATCGTCACTCCACTGGGCCGACACCCGGCCCGGTGCGTGCGGCGCAGGCAGATCCTTGCCCGGCGCCCAATCCGTGCGCGGACGCACAACCCCGGATGCATCGACGAGGTCCAGATACGTCTTGAAAGCATCAGCAGCGAGATGCTGCCGTGCCTGATCGATGGTCACTTCCGGGGGAAACGCTGTTCGCTCAATGAGAGGGAACGGCAGAACGTCACGAAGTTGGCCGATCGTGTCTGTGTTCCATCCTCTCAAGAGAAGATCGGTCGCTCCGGCGTCGACCGCGGTCAAGGCTTCTTCAACGGTGTCGACGAAGGTGGAGACTCTCGGATCTACGCCCGGCAGTCCGGCTATCTGGGCCCCGTCGGCCACCTTGCTTCGCCCGACTCGGAGGAAAGCCGCCTGAGTGCGGGCAAGGGCATCGATCGTGTCGGACCGGTCACCGCTCGCGACGAGCGTCAGCTGCCATCCGGGCACGCCATCCTTGGCGAGAGCGAGGGCCCGTGCCGGACTCGCCGCATACGCAGGGGCACGGCCAGATCCATCATCACCGGCTACCGGCATGAGACCGACTGAGAATGACGCCTCACGGTCTGCCTCCGTTAGGGCCTCGACCTCGATGGTGGTCGTTCCCTGGCGGCGCCTGCTCTCCGCCCATCGCTCCACGATGGACTCAGCGGGTCGCATTCGAACGAACGTGATCATCGCCATGTGGTCGCCTTCTCCTCGGCCACAGCGTACGCCTCATCGTTCGCTCTATTGATCAGCTTCGGCAAGAGACCCGGGTCGATCCACCGATCGTCGAGATATTCCGGGTACACCGGAAGACGGGGTCGGAGGTGGAAGCCCGCTGCCTCCGTGACCGATCGAAGGCGGTCGAGGTGTGGCCACGGAGCTTCGGGGTTCACCCAGTCGATCGTGAGCGGCGAGACGCCGCCCCAGTCGTTGATGCCCGCATCGAGGTAGACACCGAAGTCATCGGTCAGGTTCGGTGGAACTTGCACGTTCATGGCCGCTCCGAAGATCCACCGGGTCAGAGCGACGACGGTCGCGAAGAACTCGACCGTGGGAGGCTCTACGCCACGCATCCTGGTGTCGGACTTCGGTTGGAAGTTCTGCACGATGATCTCCTGGAGATGGCCGTTTCGCCGGTGGATCTCGGCCAGCCTGAAGAGGCTCTCGACGATCTCGGCGGGCGTCTCTCCGATCCCCACGAGGATGCCGGTCGTGAACGGGATGCTCAAACGACCGGCCGTCTCGATCGTCTCGAGTCTCGCTGCGGGGTCCTTGTCCGGGCAATCGTGGTGCGGCATCCCCGGTTCCATCAGACGGGGTGAGACGTTCTCGAGCATGAGACCGAGGGACGGGTTCGATCTGCGAAGGACTCGCTGGGTCGCTTCGTCCATGAGACCGGGGTTCGCATGCGGAAAGAGGGCGCTCTCGTCGACAATGCGTTCGGTCACGTGTCGGACATAGTCGAGAGTTGACGCGTGACCGCGACGTTCCAGGAATTCCCGGGCCGCCGGCCATCGATCCTCGGGTCGATCACCGAGTGTGATGAGGGCTTCGGTGCATCCGTGCTTCTCGCCGGCGCGTACGACCTCCATCACTTCGTCGGGCGTCATGTAGACACCGCCTGCCCCGGGCGGCTTCGCGAACGTGCAGTAGGTGCACCGGTCGCGACACATCGTCGTCAGCGGGATGAACACCTTCCGGCTGAACGTGACGGTCCGGCCCTTGCCTTCGTCACGGAGGCGCCGGGCTTCCTCGAACAGCCCGCCTGTGGCAGTGCCGGCGGCGGGGAATCGGATAGCGAGTTCGGGATCGGGCGCCGGAAACGGCATCGGTCGAACCTATCACACCCCCGGTTCCTCCGTGAACGGCGACTCGGGCCCTTGCGGTTCCCCTTGCTGGACAACGTCGGGGATGTCGCGCTCGAGATGGCGCAGGGGCGGGTACATCCATGCGGCCAGGGATGCGATCATGACCGACACCCCGATCACCACGAAGAACAGCGCGTAGCCGCGACCGGGACCCGAACCGATGACGGAACCTACCGAACCGGCCAGCGCTCCGTCATCGGCCATCATCGGTTCAAAGACGTGGTCCGACAGGGGTCCGACGAGTACGAAGGCCAGGGGCATCGCAACCTGTGCCGCGAAGCGACGGATGGCGGAGACCCGTCCCTGCATATCGGCCTCCACCTTCGCCAGCCAGAGGGCCTGACTCGTCGCGTTGATCGTCGGTACCACGAACATGCCGATGAAGAAGGTCGCCGTCATCCAGTAGATCGACGGATACAAGCCGATAGCGGCGAAGGCTGCGCCGAGCAGTGCTCCCCCAACAGCGAGTCCGAGGACGCGCCTTTTCGGACCGCCCCAGGCGCTGGCGACAACCGAGCCGATCAGCATGCCGCTCGCAGCGACCGAGAACGCGGTGCCCAGGCCGGCTTCGCTCGTGAGGGAGAGACCAAGCGGTATGAAGAGCGGTTCCATGAACGCGAATGCGAAGTTGATCACCGCGAACACGAGCAAGAGAGCAAGGAGGCCGTGCCGAGCGATCAGAAACTTGAAGCCATACTTCGTCTCGTGCCACAGGCTCCCGGCGCCTTCTGCCCCCGCTTCGGTCTTCACCGGTTTCGGGAAGCGGACGATCAGGAGCATCGCAACGGCTACGAAGAACGTCACCACGTCGATGGCGAATACGAGACCGATCCCCGAGAATGCGAGCACGATCCCGGCGAGGATCGGGCCGCCCAGTTCACCGAGAGCTTCCGCGAGTTGTACCAGACCCGAAGCTCGTCCGAACTGCTTCTTCGGAACGAGCACGGCCATGGCCGCCGAATAGGCAGGCCACTGGAATGCCTGGAAGAGTCCCGAGATCGCCACAGCGATCGCGATGTTCCACAAGGCGAGCGAACCCGTGAGATAGAGAGCCACGAGTAGGAGCGTGCCCAGCCCCGCGCCGGCATCGGCAAGGATCATCGCCTTTCTCCGATCCCAGCGATCGACGAGGGCACCCGCGAACGGCGTGATGATGATCTGCGGAAGATGTGAAGCGAGGAGCACGATCGCGAGTTGGGTAACCGATCCGCTCTGCTGGAAGACGAAGATACCGAGAGCGAACGCGGTCAGATTGGTGCCGACAAGCGAGACGAGCTGGCCGGCCCACACGATGGTGAACGTCCGCATGCTCGGACCCGAGGGGTCTCGCTGATCACTCGAATGGTGCTCGGCCATGGGCATTTCACGCATCGACGATACCTACCGACCACCAGCCGAACATGACGGGCTCCCCGATACCGGTATTCTCGCCCGATGCGGGTCACGTCACTGCTCATCGCCATCATGCTCGTTGCAGGTGCATGCACCCCCAACGATTCGGCCGAGGAATCGACGACGATCGCACCCAGCACGACGACCACGATCCCCACCGACGCGCCGGTGTGCCGGTCGGGTGAACTGCCGTTCGTCGAAGAGGGAGTCGTCGCCGCTCTGGATAGTCAAGGTCGCGACGCTCGGGCGATCGGCGGAATCCGAAGGTACGCGTTCGATGGATGTGAGAGGATCGAGATCGAATTCCTCTCGGCTGCCGGATCACCGGCTTCCCGAATCGGTCCGGTCGGGGTCTCGATGCTCTCCGACTCCGGGATCGTGCGGGTTACCTTGTCGGACGCCATCGCCGATTCTGCGGTCGCCGATACGACTCTCAACGGCGATCTTGTTGACGCATGGTTCGTCGTCGAGGGCATCGCAGAGGGTCTCACCGTGGATGTCCATCTCGCCCAGAGAGTCGCCGCTCGAGCCTTCACCACCACGTCACCGGCCCGGCTCGTCGTCGACCTGATTCCGGCCGAGGAAGATCTCCCCATCACCAGACCGGCCTCCGAAGGGGGGATCGTGTTGATGAGTCCCCAGGCCGGTGTCGGTCTCTATCCCCTTCAGATCGCCGGCTACTCGGCTCCGAACATCGGGGCGGTGCGGATCCGCCTCTCCGATTCGACCGGAGTCTTCGTCGATCGGTCGATCTCGACCCGCTCACCCGTCCACGTCTGGCACTCCTTCGACGTGGGCCTGGCCGACGGCCCGTCGGGCACGATCGATCTGTTCGTCGGCACGGTGGGCGAGGAAGACGAACCAGTAGCGGGCGTCGAGATACCGCTGGATCTTCCGTAGCAAGTAGCTCAGTAGAGCAGTACTGATCTACTGATCTACTGATCTACCGCACACATCCGGTGCGGCTTCGAGTGGGGGCATCTTGATTCCCCAGAGTTCGCGAGCCAGATCGATGGCCTGAATCGCCTTCGGCGCTATGGATGGACCGATCCGCATGCGGCCCGGTTCGAGCCGCAAGATGATGATCGAACCCATGGCCGCCGATCCGATCTCCATGGTTCCGTCGCTCTCCCCGTCGGCGTCAACGGCTACCGCTTGATCCTCTTCGAACCGGATCCCGGTCTTCGCCGGCTCGTGAGCGGTCGTCAGTGGCGTCAACATTCCCCCGCGGCGATTCTCGGCGGCAACAGAAACGATCGTGTCCTCCAGGTTGTGGGCGTCGACGTCGAGGTCTCCCTCGATCAACATGAGTTCGATGCTCTCAAGGGGTACATCGGCTTCACGCGAATGCAGATTGTGACCGACACTGAGTCGGGGATTGAGTTCGGTTGGGAGGAACCCGTCAACGGTGCAAACACCGTCGATTCCGAAACCTCCGACGTAGCCGTATCGCTCGCTCAGCAGAGCACCAACGCTCCGTGCGGCACCTCGCATCTGGTCGCGAACGAAATCCGGCGGGTTCCAGAAGCTCGCGGCCTGTGCATAGATGAATTCCGACCGCTCGGTATTCCGGAGGATGATCATCTCCACGGGCAGGAACACCGCAACACCGTCGCGTGTGGCAAACCCGTGGATCGAACACGGGATCCCGTCAAGAAACGGCATGACCCGCACTGTCTCGGCGTGCCCCGAGAACCACTCAAGCGCGGAGGCTGCGTCCCCTGCGTTCTGAATCCACCGGACATACTCACCTCCCCCGTGCCACCCCTCGGCATTGTCCGCGACCCAGACAGTGCCGGCCTGCGATCCGACCGCAATCGACGCGGCGGCTGCTTCCGCGACTGGTACTACGACCGAAGGGGCCCTCCGAACCCCGGCATCGTCCCAGAGACGGTCGACCGTTGTCTTGTCTTCCAGCGCTCCCCACGCTTCAGGTCTCGCCCCGTAGACGGGACGACCGGCCAGCGTGTCGAGACGACTGAAGCCTCCGCCCAGGACCGCTGCTTCCTGGTCCGGGTCGAACACTTCGACTGATCCGAGGAGCAACGCCGAGGGATGCTCGACAGATCTCAGGTATGCGCGGATCCCACCCATGACCGTGTCGCCACTCGTTCGTGTGTAGTGGAACCGATCCGCGTTCGGCAGATCGCCCACTCCTTCGACGGCGGCGATGATCATGATCCCTGCTGCACCCCACTCGTTCAGTTGCTCGACGAGCGGTGTTGCCGCGGCGGCTGCGGTGGGTAACAGAATCCACTTCTTGCCGCGATGAAACTCGGCGATCTGGGTCTTGATCGCTTCGACATCCATGTGACGATCATACGCCACGGAAACTGCTCGAGATATCTTCTGGTATTGCCGGTTCTGGAGGCTTTTCTGTCACACCTGGTTGGTACGTTGTTCGTATGTTGTTCTATGCCCGTAGCGCAGACGATATGGCTGAGAGGCTCCGTGAGGTTGAGGCGAAGATCTCGGATCTGCGGTGTGAGCAGGCGGTGTTGGTCCACGAGTTGAACAAGACCAACGCTGCGTCGCGTAGCGGGCATCGGTCTCTCGTGGAGTGGATCTCCGCGGAGCTCGACGTGACGAGGGC
>JAUXCV010000382.1 GCA_030618675.1 Acidimicrobiia bacterium
GGTCGTTGGCGAGTCCCAGATAGTTGTTCGAGCAGAAGTTCAGGACCCTCTGTCCGTTGACCGTCAAGTGCGCTCCCTGGGGACCGTCGATCGTGCGGATCGTGTTGTACAGACCCTGATCCTTGAGCGCCTGGACCTCGTCGCGAATGAATGCTGTCTTGTCGGTCATCGTTCCTCCATCAACTCAGTGGTCCGTCGGCATGGGCAGGATCGGGAAACATGATCACCTTGCCGCACTCGCCCGATTGCATCAGTTCGAACGCTTTCGTGTAGTCATCGAGAGCGAATCGGTGTGTGATCACCGGTGCCAGGTCGACGGCCCCCGAACGGATCAATCCTCGCATCTCGAGCCACGTTTGCCACAGGCGCCTCCCGACGATGCCGTGCACGGTGGCGCCCTTGAAGATGATGTTGTCGTCGATGTCGAACGGGAACTTCTGTGACGTCAGCCCGAGGAGCGCCGCCTCCCCGCCCGGTTTCAGAGCCGCGAAGCCTGCTTCCAATGCGGACGGTGCCCCCGACATCTCGAGGAGCACATCGACGCCCTCCCCTTCGGTAGCTTCGGCGATAACGGCGGCAACGTCCTCGCGAAGCGGGTTGATGGTCCGGTCCGCTCCCATCGTCGTCGCTAGGTCGAGTCGGTAGTCGGAGATATCGGTGGCGTAGACGGCCCGCGCTCCGAGGGCTTTGGCGACGGCGATCGCCATCGCCCCGACCGGCCCGGATCCGGTTACGAGCACCTTGCGCCCGGCGACCGACGGGACAGTTGCGGTGTGCACGGCGTTCCCGAAGTTCTCTTGGAGCGACGCGATCGACACAGGCATGTCCGGCGGATCCGGCCAGGCGTTCTGTGCCGGAACTACGACGTACTCTGCGTATGCACCGTCGCGGTGCACGCCGAGGATCTGCGTCTTCGGACAGAGATGGCCCTGGCCGGTGCGGCACCAAGCGCAGATGTTGCAGATGACGTGTGACTCGGCGGAGACCATCTCTCCGATCTCGGGTTCGGAGACGTTCGCACCCCGATCCACGACGATGCCCGTCAGTTCGTGTCCGACCGTGATCGGAGTCAAGACGTGGTCCTCCGCCCAGGGGTTCCATTCATAGATGTGCAGGTCGGTGCCGCATATGGAGGTCGCGCGAACCTCGATGAGTACATCATCCGGTCCGACATCCGGGACGGGGATGTCGACCATGTCGAAACCAGTGCCGGGACCGAGTTTCCGTAGTGCGCGCATGGGTCACAGGTTATTACGGTTCGCACCCCCCCACATCCGATACCCAGGGTTCGCAGCGTCCTATATGGTGCCGTGAGCCCGCGGAATGGCGAAACCGGCTCCCGGTCTACTCCGTTGCGCCGCTTTCGAGCGGTGCGATCAACTCGGGTACGTCGTTGGCCACCCGGTTGACGAGCGTCGACACAGCGTGTTCGAGAAGGGCCGGAGCCGATGTCGATGCCAGCAGATCCATGATGGCGCCCGGGTTCTGGAGATCGGGATCGAGCCAGGGATCCCAGACGGTGTCCGGGAGTATCACCGGCATCCGATCGTGGATGGGTTCGACCACGTCGTTCGGCGCACCGGTGAGGATCGTGCACGTGCGGATCCGGTCGCCGGACTCCGGGTCCTTCCACGAGGACCACAGCCCGGCAAGAGCGAGCGGGCGCCGGTCGGACGCGTAGAAGTAGTGGGGTAGCTTGCCGCGATCCTTCGGCTCCCACTCATAGAACCCGTCGGCCGGGATGATGCATCGACGGGCGGTGAACGAGTCACGGAATGCGGGTTTCTCAGCCGCGGTCTCGACTCTGGCGTTGATCAGCCGTGCACCGATCTTGCGCTCCTTCGCCCAGAACGGCACCAACCCCCAGTCGAACGTGCCGAGTTGGCGCTCGCCGTCATGCTCGGCCACGGCGTAGACCTGCTTGGTTGGTGCCACGTTCCATGAGCGGAGCACCGCGTCGGTCCTGATCACGTCGACCGAGAAGTAGGCGCCGTAGTTCTCGGCTTCCTGGGTCTGAACGAAACGTCCGCACATGGTGCCGATCCTACGCCTTCGTGAGTCCGGTGACACCCACACGCCTGTGCCACGCTGCGAAAGCGACGGGAACCAGACACCGGTCCGATATCGTCTCAATGACATGATGAAACGACTGCTCTTGCTCGCCCTCCCCTTCGCTCTCGTCGCCGCAGCCTGCG
>JAUXCV010000223.1 GCA_030618675.1 Acidimicrobiia bacterium
TTCCTAAGACCGCTTGGGCCTCCGACTTGATGCGATCTCGGCGCGAGGTAGCACGACCTCGAATTCGGTGTCGGTGTCGTGCACATAGACGACGTGTCCCCCGGTTCCGGCGAACGTCCCGGCCGCTCCGAGGATGCCCTTGATGACTTCCTTGTTCGACGAGTCGTACAACGCCGAGAACCGAACATCGTCGTCTCCGATCGTCAGCTTGCCGGTGAGGCGCCCGCCATCAGCCGGCAAGTAGTTGATTGTCCACGTGTCTCCCATGAGCCTTCTCCTCTATGCCGGCGGATAGACGCCGGCGCCCTTGGCCTTCTCGGTTGACCAGAAGACCTCGGAGACCTCGGAGATGAGGTCGATCATGGCCTGCTGCGCCTCGATATCCATCGTCTTCTTTGCTGCACCGGCGGCCTTCGTGGCACGCCAGAAGAGATCGTGGAGGCCGGGGAACTGCTCGACGTGCTTCGGCTCGAAGAAGTCGGTCCACAGGATCCAGAGATGCTGCTTCACCAGTTCCGCGCTCTGTTCCTTGATGAAGATGGCCCTGGTGCGGAACACCTCGTCGTCCGAATCGTGGTACTTCTTGGTGATCTTCAGGCACGAGTCGGCTTCGATGGCCGCCTGGGCCGGGTCGTACGTTCCGCAGAACAGGTCGCAGTGGGCGTGCGCGTCGTAGCGCGGGGCAAGGATCTTTTCGACAAGATTCATCGTGTCCCTCCAGGGAGTCGGCGTTCTTCTTCACCCTACCGGAAGGGATGACGCCATCTCGGGAGTTCTCTCCGTACACTCATCCCGGGCAGAGGAGGATGTATCCGCAAGAGGGGTCTCGCGGCCGCGACGGCAGGTGTGGCGTTGATCAGTGCCGCCGTCATGCGCGGCAGGTCGCGCCGATTCGCCATCGTCGATGATTCGATGCGGCCCACCTTCGAGCCCGACGACTGGGTCATCTCCCAGCGTCGACGCGGCACTCCTGCACGGGGTGACGTCGTCGTGTTCACTCACCCGTCGTACCCGGATCGATTCATCATCAAGCGGGTCATGGGTCTCCCCGGCGAGAAGGTCTCTTCAACGGATGGGCAGATCTGCATCGATGGTCGTGTGCTCGCCGATCCGTGGGCGGACGGCCCAATGTGCGGCGACTCCGACGACACGGTGCCGGATGGCACCGTCTGGGTACTGGGTGACGCCCGGTGTGGCTCATCGATCGACAGCCGGGTTCTTGGAGCGATCCCGATTGAAGACATCGGATGGACCGTCGTAGCCCGTTACTGGCCGCCGAGTCGCGCCCGGCGCCTGTAGATCAGGGTCTGCGGGCCACGCAGACGATATCGATCGCGTCGCCTTCATCGGTCGTTCGGATCACCTTCTCATTGCGGATGATGTCGAGATCAGAGAAGTCGACATCGAGTTGCCGCTCCGTGAAGAGCAGACCCGGAATCGGAGGACCACCGACACCGTCGGTGAAGTTGTCCAGATGGTGGGCGATGACGACGAGCGTCCCACCCGAGGCGACCGCTCGTCTCGCTGCACCATGCACCACCGGTCTCCGTTCTTCGGAGAGATGGAGATAGGTGAGGACAACGAGATCCCAGACACGTCCCGCGGGATCCCAGGTCGTGAGATCAACCGACTCGAACGACACATCGGCGTCGAGTTCTTTCGCTACCGCGGTCGCCTGCTCGATCGCCACAGGAGATAGGTCGAGTCCGGTGACTTTGAATCCCCGACTCGCCAGCCAGAACGAGTTGCGACCCTGACCACAACCGAGATCGAGTGCCGTGCCCGGCACGAGATCTTCTGCGATCTCGGCCAGGAACTGGTTCGGCTCGGCTCTCCAAAGAGCTCCCTTGGCCTCGTACCGTGCATCCCACAACGACCGCATGTCACCCATATCCATGACCGGAACGCTATCAGAGGTCGAGATGCTTGGTGGCTTCCCGGTAGGAAAGGCCGGAGAGATCGCCCCGGTGCTCGGTTACGAAGGTGGCGACCGCATCCGGATCGGTTCTGGCATAGTCACGTAGTGCCCACCCGATCGCCTTGCGAATGAAGAACTCAGTCTCGTGGATGCGCCGCTCACACGCATCGAAGAGCAGATCGGCATCGGTGTCTTCCTTGTGGCCGATCTGGGCGAGGATGGACGTTCGTCGCAGCCACATGTCCCGGTCGTCGATCCACGTTTCGATCCTCGGTGTCATCGCCGCTCTCTGACGAAGCATCACTCGGCCTACGAGGTGGATCGCGGTTTCGTCGACGAGGTCCCACCACGCTCCCTCGACGATCATCCTTCGGTAGAGCGGCACCGACGACAGCGTGACGTACCGCGGGAACGCGCGGGCGTAGCCGATTGCGAGGTACTTCTCCTCACGGTGGGGTTGGCTCCAGAGAGCGAGGACGGCGCAGCGATAATCCTCCCTGTTTGAGGGCGGAAACCGCTTCACAGCGTCACGAAGGATCGGGACGCGGCCGGCCTTCTGCACACCGTGAAACGGCATGTCCGTCTTCATGTACGCGGCCATCGGCCCGGCTTTCTCCGGATCCGCCGCCGCTGCGAGTCGCTCAACGATGAAGGCGGCAAGCCCGTCACTGTCCACGCCCCACCCCCAGTACGTCTGGCGTCCATCCCAACCGGATACGAGCTGTGCGGACGCAAGACGCCTCAGTGGGCACGGCCGACCTCCAGCCACCGCTCGCCGACCAAGCCGAACGGCTCCTCGCGGCGCTCCACGGCGATCGCCAAGCGGGCGGTCTCGGTGCGGGCCTTGTCGACGACGTGATCGGGATAGCCGAACACGACACGGTGTTCTTCGAACTCGTCCTCGTCGTCGATCTCGACCGACCCGTCGTGGCGACGGATCACGTCGAGATCGAGGTCCACCATGCGAACCGTGGCACCGTCCCAGACGGCGGGCGTGATGACGTCGACGTAGACCTCGATCAACCGATCGCCGACCCCGGGTCCCACGTTCCAGACGGCCGTCCACCACCGATCGTGCGTGATGACCTTGACGAACCCCTGCTGGACGTGGATCGTCTTGTCGAACCCGCGCCGCAACACCGTCCCGGCGGGTGCCCAGAGCCACACGCCATGCTTGTCCTCGCCGAGGCGCTCCATATCGAACGCCCAATGCGGAGTGCCACCCCATTTCGAGAATCGCACCTTCACCATATCCTGAGCGGTCATCGGGTCAGCGTACCGGAGATCCGGACATCGAGAAGCCCCGGGAGTTGATCGTCCCCGGGGCTCCTCAGCTTGATCTGTGGGTCTCTTGGTACGATGCCCGCGGTGCCGGCGTGTGTGCCCGGAGGGGAGGTCGGCACACACGACGTAGACGTCAACACTCGTTGTCTTGATGGGCCGGCCAACGACGGCCCAACCGTCCCGACCGAGCGGGCCGTTGACCTGGATGTCGAACCTCGCGCTATCGAGAGCGACGGCACATCCGCCACCGGTTACGAGATCACCGACGTCACAGGTCACAACCCCTGAGGTCGACGTAGTGCGCTCGAAGCCAGCTTCCAAATGTTCGGCGGAACTACAGACTGATCCAACCCCACTTCCGAAGCCGGCCAACGATCAGCATCGACCGGTGACCTCGAACGTCCATGAGCGCGTCTGTTCGGCGGTCTCGATCTCCACGGTGTACGCGCCGGAAGCGAGAGGATCGCC
>JAUXCV010000113.1 GCA_030618675.1 Acidimicrobiia bacterium
CGACCCTTGAAGCCGATCCAGAAGCCGTCACGCCGCCAGTTCGACGACGTCGTCCATTTCGGAACCTGGTAGGGGTCCTCGCACGGCCGCCCATAGGCGCAGCCGATATGGGCGGCTGGCTCGGTGAATCTTGCCGTCGGGGATTAGGGTTGGGTCTTGGCAACGAGGATGGAGACATGGCGACATCACCGCTCTCTGCTGGACCCTTCCCGGTACGTGCGACGCAGCCGATGGCGATCAGTTTGGCTGATCAGGTCATGATCGGCGTAGACGCTTTCCGCTTCGGGACTGCCAAGGACACGGACAGCATCGAGTGGGATTACGTGCTGCTGTTCTCCGAGATCTCGGAGTTGGAGTACAAGGCGACGGGCGGTCGGGTATCGGGGACGCTCCAGGACGGCACGGAATTGGCGTTCCGTATCGATCAGGTACTCGCCGGTGAAGAGGCGATGCGGGCCGTTGAGGCTCTCTTCGATCCGGAGGCGGGACTCGATGTCGAGTTCGGTGACGGTACGGATCCCGGTGATGGCAGGCCGGTCGAGTGGCCGGAGTCGGTTGAGGCCGCGTTCGCTGATGCGGCTGGGTGCGATGCCGAACCGCAGGTGAGGAGATTCGCCCAACTCACCGCCAACGCAGGCCTGGACACGGACCGGTTCAAGAATCAACGCCGACTCGTCGCGAGACGACCGGGGACGAAGGAGACGGCATTCGAGTTGTATTGGCTGCCGAAGAGCCGATTCAACATGGGGGTCTACCGGACCGGTGCCTTTGGTGCGGGCGAGTCCAAAGCGTTAGGTACGCTGCCCAAGACGAAGAAGATGAGCGCGATGGATGCGGCAGGGATCGGCCGGTATCTCGATGCTCTGGAGGTGTTCCTCGCTGCGCATCCCGTCGAGGAAGCTACGGGTGGCCGTATTCGCGTCAGAGCTTCGGGAGACTCGACTCCAGAATCCAGCACTCAACCCCTCGTTCCGACGGCCCCGGCGGTGTCCGATGAAGGACTTACCGCTGCACTCCAGGCGCTCACAGGAGCATTCGAGGATGCCGTTGAACGCGATTGTGAGCCGCAGGTCGAGCGGTTCGCTCGGCTCACCCTCACCGCCGGTCTTGAGATCGAGTGGGTCTCTCCCATGCACCAGTTCGCGGCGATATGGCCGGGAACTGAGGAACGCGTGTTCACCATGTTGTGGTATTCCAGAAGCCGATTCTCAGTATCGGTCGCCCATGTCGATGCGTTCGGTGTGTTCGGCGAGGACGGGTATAGGGCGCTGACGGCATTGCCCAAAACGAAGACCGTGAGGAAGATGGACATCGTCGAGACCGATCGATTCCTCGACGCTCTGGAAGTATTCCTCGCTGCGCATCCCCTCAAGGAATCTCCAGATCACTCCAAGGCTGGCGAGATCGTCGACGCATCTCAAGAACCGACTCCCCGTCGGCTCCTCGTTCGCACTACCCAGATCCTGTCTGACGACGAGCTTGCCGAAGCGATGCGGTCGCTTGAGAAGAGATTCGACAAGGCCGCCGAATTCGGTGTCGAACCGCAGGCGAGACGCTTCGCAGAACTCACCGCAGCCGCCGACCTCGACGTGAGATGGAACGGGCGAGGCCTCGATGCGGTCTGGCGGAGGACAAGGAGCGTGCTCTTCTATTTGAATTGGGACTATCGCGGCTGGGCCAAAGTGGGCTACGGAACACATCGAGAAACCGTTGGAGATGGGATGGCGGTGGTGGTGAACGCTGATGAGGTTGACTGGGACATCAACTGGCGAGCCGCGCAGGCAAACGCGTCACCCAAGATGGGGTACACCCGCAAGATGGACGCCGCAGAGATCAACCACATCACGGACTTGTACCTCGACTGGCTTCAAGAGTACCTCGCCACGCACGCTCTCCCGTCGCGAGAAGACGAAGCGATTCATCAGAAGGAACGGCGACTCTCGAATCGAAGCAGCAGGGCGGTGACGCTCGCCTTCCTAACCCCCATCTGGGTCATTCTCTCCGTATTCCTCCTCCTGCTGCTGCCGGGGCAAATCTCTTTCAACGAACCAGTCGGTCTGGTCATGCAGGGACTCCTCTTCTCGGTTGTGCCTGTCCTCGCCGTCGTCATGGGATTGAAGGCGAGACGAGATTTGCGCGAGGACGACAGCACTCGGTCGCGCAGTCGCAGATCGGACATCAGGACGGCGTGGGTAGCAATCATCCTCGGGACGCTCATCACCGTCGGGTTTGTCGCAGGGTACGGCATCGCTGTGATGAAGCAACTCACCGGCAACTCGTAGATGATCCGAGGACGCGGCTGGTGTCAGGGTCGATGTCTCGGCCTCACGGCCACAGTCGCGAAGCCCCGGTGGTTCGATAACGGGGCCGGTTCGACTGTCGTTGAATCCCCGGCTCAATCCGCGTCCTCAGCCCATGGTCTCGAAACCGTCGCCAGTGACCATCCCATAGCGACACCGTCGCGCAGACGCGAACCCTCATCGAACCCCACCGTAGAGCGACCACGAAGCGCCCACGGATAGCGCATACCCGGCTCTGTACGGCGTGGCGAGGCCGGTCACAGGGTGCATACGTGCCTTCGTTATGGGCGACTGATTGCTACTCGACAAGCCGGGTGGAAGTCAGATCACCCTGAGCCACCCAGACGGGCCGAGGCTGAGTCGAATCCACGACGAGATACAGCGTGCCCGCGGGTTCGTGCTCGGGGTCACGAGATGCCTCTGCATCGACCCACCATCCAAGAGCGATGACGCGACCGGACAGGCCCGACGAGGTCGTTACTTCGATCCGTTGGTTCACTGCTACAGCGAAGTCGGCGTGATGCACGGTCATGATCTTCCGAAGACACTAGCGGGCAGCGACAGCATCGACCCGCACCCACTTGGGCCACTACGCATAGGCTTCGATATGGGCGCGGTCTAACTGTTGACCCAGAAGCCGAGACGGGCTTGAGCAGCCTCGTCCTCTCGGTAAGGTCCACTGAAGGCCATCGGTGGCGCGGCCCGCCCGCCGATCTCGGCGGCGGAGATCGCGAATCCCCCTGGCGCCGCCCCCGGCATTGTGGTGAATTCCGAGAGCCGGTCGTGGGAGAGTCCGTAGACGACAAGACGAGTGCCCGCCCAGAACATCGCCCCCACACACATGGGGCACGGCTCGCAAGATGTGTAGACGGTTCCGAACGGGAGCTTGCCGAGGAGGTTCTTCTCCTGGAGGACTCGAACGAGCCGCGTCTCTGCATGCTCCGTCAGATCACGATTCGTGTTCACTCGATTGTGGGCTTCCACAACGATGTCACCATCTACCTCAAGGAGGGCACCGAAGGGGTGATCCACGTCGCTGCGGGCTTCATCAGCCAGTTCGAAGACTCGGCTCAGTAGGGCGTTCTGATCCACGCCGGGGAGACTAGCCAACGAACGACTGCCGACCCAGGTCACAACGCTGCGACAGGCAACACATCGGTGTGACTCGATCGACACCCATAGGTAGCCTGATGTGGGCGGGTGGATCATCATTTTCCGATTCAAAATGCGACGACGGGAGCCCACACCACTCAAAATGCCGTCGTGGCCGATCAGCAATCAGGGGTTCCGAAGGCCGGTCCCCTACAATCTGCGCCAATCCATACGGGAGAGAACCTCATGGCGCGAATCGTGCGTTTGCTCGCAATCGGAGCGATGCTCCTTGCACTCGGAGCCGGCGTGGCCGCATGCTCCGGAGAAGGCTTGCCGGGAACAACGGAGGCCGGAGGGGGAGAGACGACCGAGGCGCCTGACACGACGGAAGCTCCCGACACGACCAAGGCCCCGGCCACGACCGAGGCGCCGGCTACCACGGAAGCTCCCGACACCACAGAGGCGCCGGATACGACTCAGGCTCCCGACACCACGGCCGCGCCCGACGACGAAGCCGAAGGTGAAGCGCCCTGGTGGATCTTGATCGTCGGCGGACTCCTCGTCCTCGTTCTGATCATCGTTCTCGCCACTTCGGGCAAGAAGAAGGATGTCAGGGTCGCTGCTACAGGTCCGTCGTGGAAGCAACTGGCACGAAGCGGCTACGCCGACTCGCGCTGGCTCTTCGACCATCTCACAGAGGCATTGGCTCTGTGGCGTGGCAACGCGAAGTACGACCAGAAGACGGATGTTGGTGCCACGGCGGAGACTGCCAGTGCCGAGACGTGGCAGAAGCTCTCCGGCCGAATGAACGCAGCGACGGATCATCTCTATGCGCTCGAGGCAGCGGCGCCGGATACCCGGACCGCGGAGACGGCGCGTAGCGTCGTCGATCGGCTCAACGACACCCGGGCGGGCGTCGACGCGAGGGCAGAGGCTCGATACGCGTACCGGGCGACTGAAGCGGAAGGGGAGGGGCAGCCGGATCGGTCATCCCGACTCGCTACGGCACGGGACCGGGAGCAACGGGCGTCCGAGAATCTCGCTGAGTCCAGAAGGCGGCTTGCGGAGGCGTTGACAAGTCTCTCGGCGATCACCTGAGGGACGGGTAGTCGCTCAGAGGCGGTTGGCTGCTTCGAGCCATGAGAGATCGGTGTTGCCGCCCGAGATGATGACGCCGACGCGTCGGCCCGAGAAGCGCTCCGGGGCCGTTCTCAGCGCCGCAAGCGGTGTGGCACCGGAAGGCTCGACGACGAGTTTCATCCGTTGGAGATGGAACAGGGCTGCCTCGAGGATCGACGCTTCCGTCACTCGGATCACGTCCGCGTCGAAGGCGGTGAGGATCGCGAACGGCCTGGCGCCGATCCCCGTAAGCAGGCCGTCGGCCAACGTAACCGGGTCCACGACGCCCGCAAGACGTCGGCCCGACCGGAGTGATCGGTAAGCCTCGTCGACGGCGAAAGGCTCGGCGCCGATCACAGGGATCGGCGGATCTTGCGCCGCAGCCACGGTGGCCGCTCCCGAGAGCAAGCCACCGCCCCCGATGGGGGCAACGATCATGTCGAGGTCCGGGACTTGATCTACGAGTTCGAGCGTGGCGGTGCCCTGTCCGGCGATAACCGCGGCATTGTCGAAGGGATGGATGAGGACCGCTCCGGTGCGTTCCACAACGGCGGCGGCGGCGGTTTCCCGATCGGCATGTTCGCAGAACACGACCTCGGCTCCGTATGAACGAACCGCGGCCACTTTGAGTTTCGGTGCGGTGCGCGGCATGACGATCCATGCCGGCAGACGACGGATAGCCGCGGCGTACGCGACGGCCTGACCATGGTTGCCCGAGGAGTGGGTTGCCACGCCGGGAACACTCTCGGGGAGTTGCAGGACGGCATTGGTTGCCCCGCGAGCCTTGAAGGCCCCGACCTTCTGCAGATTCTCCGCCTTGAAGAACACGGCGGCACCGAGCTCGTGGTCGACGGTCGATGATGTGAACACAGGCGTCCGGTGAACGAACGGCGCGATGCGAGTTGCCGCAGCTTGAACGTCTGCGTAGTCGACGGGGAGGGTCAAGAGAGCGGCTCCTGGTCTCGCGGGCGGGCGGTGGCGACGAAGTAGGCGCCGAATGCCAGGGCGGAGAGCACGTGCCACAGACCGTGGAACTGGAGCACGTCGCCGGGGTGGCACGTTGATGCTCCCGATCGGCCGAAGACGTCGAAGAGGATCGCACCGGCAAGAAGAGCGAGCGCCGCCACATACCAGCGGCCGTCGATCCCGCCGAGCCGGTGCATGAGGAGATCCGACACGACCAAGGCCACTATGGAGACGGCGGCAAGGAGATTCGTCGACGTGGGAAAGAGGAGCAGGACGATCGCGATGGCCGAAGCCACTGATGCGAAGGCCCCCCAAGCCGGCCCCCGGCGCACCCCATACGCCGACGCCGGGTTCATGA
>JAUXCV010000385.1 GCA_030618675.1 Acidimicrobiia bacterium
CTGTGCGACACGATGCACTACCCGTTCCGGATGGTGTGCAAGAACTGCAAGCAGAACGACTTCTTCGAGTTCGACACCGTGCCGCTCCCGAAGGAAGGCAAGCTGTTGACCTTCACCCGTGTCTACAACCTGCCGCCGCAGTACGAAGTTCCAACGCTTGGTCTTGGTATCGTCGAGCTGGAAAACGGGATGAGGATGCTGGGGCAACTCGACATCGACGAGCCGAAAGCCGGAATGGCTGTGAAGGGAAGTGTCGAGATCGTGCGTCAAGAGACGTACGACGGCTACTACGGGATGGTATTCAGAAGCGCATGACGCATTCGAGGGCCATGGAAGGCACCGGACAACGGTTGGATTATGAGGCGCGGCCGGTGGCTCTGTACGCTCTCAACCGATGCCGGGTGGAACAAACATGACAGTGTTGACCGGGGCGAAGGCCACCAGTCAGGTTCGGGCGACGAGTCCGACGAGTAAGAGAGAGGGTCATCCCGACAGGGGTGGCCCTCTTCGCTAGTGGGAGAGGGAAGACCTATGGAAATGACGATGCAGAAGAAGACGGTGCTGGGCTTGCAGCACGTCGTGGCCATGTTCGGGGCAACGGTCCTTGTGCCGCTGCTGACGGGGCTCAACCCGTCCGTCGCGTTGCTGGCGGCCGGTGTTGGAACATTGCTGTTCCACCTCGTGACCAAGCAGATGGTGCCGGTGTTCCTGGGCTCGTCGTTCGCGTTCATTCCCGCGATCATCATCGCGACCGAGCGCGGCTATTCCTGGGCGGGTATCGGATTCGGGATCATGGCCGCAGGTGTTCTGTACCTGCTGATGGGGTTGCTCGTGGCGGTCGTCGGCCACAAGGTGATCCAGCGGATCTTCCCTCCGATCGTGACCGGACCGGTCATCATCGTCATCGGGATCACCCTGGCACCCGTCGCCATCGGCATGTCCGAGGGCGCATGGTGGCTGGCTCTGATCACGACGGCGACCGCTGTTGTTGCTGCCGTCTTCTTCAAGGGCCTGTTCAAGATGCTCCCGATCCTGACGGCTGCGGTCGTCGGTTACGTCCTGGGCATCTTCTTTTTCCCCGACTTCAGCTTCCAACCGGTTCTTGACGCTGCGTGGGTCGGTCTTCCTGAGTTCACCTGGGGATGGACCGACATCTCGTGGGCACCTGTTGCGCTGATCGCACCCATCGCGTTCGTCACGATGATCGAGCACGTCGGTGACATCATGGCCAACGGCAACGTCGTCGGGAAGGACTTCTTCGACGAGCCGGGGTTGAACCGGACGCTCATGGGCGACGGTATCGCAACGTTGTTCGCCGGGTTGATCGGCGGCCCGCCGAATACCACCTACTCGGAGAACACAGGCGTGCTGGCCGTCACCAAGGTGTACGACCCGATGATCCTGCGGATCGGCGCCGTGTTCGCGATCTTCCTTGCCCTGATCCCGAAGCTGGCCGCGATCCTGAGGACCGTGCCGGTGCCGGTGCTCGGCGGTTTGTCGATCGTCCTGTTCGGCATGATCGCAGCCGTCGGCTTGAGGACGCTGGTCACCGCACAGGTCGACTTCATGAAGAGTCGCAACATGCTGGTCGTCGGTCTGATCCTCGTGTTCGGCCTGGGCATCAGCGGCCTTCAGAACGCCCTCGCTATCGGTGACGTGCCGATCTCGGGTCTGGCGCTCGCCGCTGTGGTCGGAGTCGTCATCAACCTCGTCCTCCCGGACAAGGAAGAGGATGATCAGGTCGCCGTCGGAGAGAAGATGGTCACCGGAGGAGAGTGATCTTTCGAATCGTTCGTACAAGCGGCCAAATGGGGGGAGCCGGCACAGCCGGCTCCCCCAAGGCCTCGCCGATCCGACATGGGACAACGTGTCAACCCGGAATCGCTCTGAGCAATAGGAGGAACAGATGAGCAAGATGCCCCACCGTTCGAGGTTCTTGATGGTGTTGCTGGTGGTGATCGCCACACTCGCTGCAGCCGCGTGCAGCAGCGACGACGGCGATGATGGTGAGGCCGGCGATGGCGACACGATCAGTGTCTTCGGCGCTTACGCCACTCAGATCGAGGAACCGTGGGATGGCGTTATCCATCGTGCGTTGCTGGCCGAAGAAGAAGCCGGAAACATCACATACGCCTTCACTGACGACATCGGCTACTCGGGCGACATGGAACGGAT
>JAUXCV010000315.1 GCA_030618675.1 Acidimicrobiia bacterium
AGCAGGAAGGACAGATCGTTTCGCCGATGCCGGCGGTCCGCGACGGTACGTGGGTCGAATCCTTCGTTGACCCGTTCCTCGCAGCGACGCGAACACCCACCGAGCGCCTCGGTGACCTCTCCGCCCAGATGGGAGCGAACGAGGCGGGCGCACTGCGGATCGAGCGCCTCGTCGCTTCCGAGAGCATCGAGCGATGGAACTCGGCCACCGCGGCGCTGCTGTCCTACGGGGAACGAAGGACCGCCGCAGCCATCGGCGACCTCCCCGACGGGGTCTATCGATTCACCGACTTCCTCGAATGGGGTGACGAGGACCTCCCGATCACTGCGACGGTGACGATCGACGGGGACCACATCGACGCGAACTTCGCCGGCACCACGCCACAGATCGCAGGGAACATCAACGCCGTGCAGGCCGTCACTCGATCATGCCTCTACTACGCGGTCCGGGTCGCCACCGACCCGACGATCCCCGCGAACGGCGGGTGCTACCGGCCCGTGACCCTCACCACGCAACCGGGCACGATCGTCGACGCGGCGCGTCCAGCCGCCGTCGCAGCTGGCAACGTTGAGACGAGTCAACGGATCGCCGATGTGCTGCTCGGAGCCCTCGCCCAGGCGGCACCGGACCGGGTTCCTGCCGCGGGCCAGGGCACGATGAACAACGTGTTGATCGGCAACGACGACTTCGCCTACTACGAGACGGTCGGCGGCGGCCAGGGTGGCCGGCCCTGTAGCCCCGGCCAGTCGGGGATCCACACCGGGATGACGAACACCAAGAACACACCGGTCGAATCCCTCGAGGCGCACTACCCGTTCCGGATCGTCACGTACCGTCTTCGTTCGGGGTCGGGGGGTCGTGGACGATATCCGGGGGGCGAAGGGATCGAACGAGAGATCGAATTCCTCGCACCCGCCACCGTCTCGCTCATGGGCGAACGACGACGCCTCCGGCCGTGGGGGCTTCAGGGTGGAGAGCCGGGCGCCGTGGGCGAAGACTGGCTGATCCGCGGCGGTTCCGGAGAGCGGCTCCCGGGCAAGTGCACCATCGAAGTCGAGCCGGGTGATCGCCTTCGAGTTCTCACCCCGGGCGGTGGTGGCTGGGGAACGCCCTGAGGAGACGGGAGTAGTTCACCGCGAGCGTTGCGCTCTCCGTGCTGTCTCAGGAGACTCTGGCGAGCGGTTGATCCTTGTTGGCCCAGGCAACGGCGAGAGCAGCGACCAGACCGAACACGAAGAATCCGACGGCGAATGGCGTCACGGTCGATCCGATCGCGGTGTCGACGAGTGGCGACAACAGAGCCCCTCCCGCAAGGCTGATGACCCCGATCGTCGAAGCAGCCGTTCCTGCGGCGAAGCCGACCTCGTCGAGTGCGCTCGACGTCAGCAGTGGAGTGAGCGCCGTATTCAGAGAGATCAACAGGGTCGTCGCTACGAAGAAGAACACGAACCCGGGAACGCCACCCGAGACGACCGTGGTCGTCAGATTCACCGTCGCCACGACCAACAGCAAGATGATCGCCCCTGCGGTGGTGCGACGCGCACCGAACCGCCTGACCAACCGGGCGGACGTCATCGTGAATCCCGCCATGACGATCGAACTCGCGGCAAAGAACAGGAAGAACGTATCGGCACGGCCGTAGATCTCTCCGTACATCCTTTCGGAAGAGGCCAGATAGGGGAGAAACGCAGCACTCATGACCATCAGGGCGATCGCGTTGCCGAGGGTTCGGCGTGTCTTCAGGATCACGAGGACCGTTCGCACGAGGGATCGGATGTCTATCGGGCGCCGATCACTCACTTTGAGCGACTCGCTGAGCCGGGTGGCCCACAGCGCAACGATCACGCCGAAGACCGGCCCGACGGCGAAGGTGTATCTCCACGATCCGAGATGGAGGAGGGCCTGACCGAGAATCGGTGCAAGAGTCGGCACGATCAAGAACACGGTCAGGATGATGGCCATCGACCGCGCCAGGACGTCCCCACGGAAGCGATCACGGAGAAGCGCCTGGGAGACGATCCGCGGTCCCGCCGCACCGAGTCCCCAGAAGAACCGGCCCACGAGGAGCGCGCCGAGCGACGTCGCGAACGTCGTGGCGAACCCCGCCACCGAGTAGAGAACCAACCCGGCGACGAACACCGGTTTGCGTCCGAAACGGTCGGCCAGAGGTCCATACACGAGTTGGCCAACCCCGAGCCCCCCAAAGAAGACCGTCACAACGAGGGCGACCGATGACGAGTCGGATGACAGGCCGAGATACTCACGAACCTCTCCGAACGCGGGGAGCATCGCATCGATCGAAATGGCAACGGTCGCCGATGCCGCCGCCATCAGCACGAGAAACTCCCGGCGTCCCTGGCTACCCGCAGGCGAGTTCTTCCGTCCTGCGGGAGAGGGCTGGTTCATGCCTGGTCAGAGTACCCCCTTGGCGGAGCTCGAGAACGCCGTCAGAACCCGAACAGCGGGAAGGTGAGCAGGCGGGGAAGCCGAAACTCCCCCACCCGCCCGGGACGATCCCCATGTCCCGTTGAGCCCGTTGGGACTCAATCCTCTATGTCCGGGTCGGTCCTGTGAGACACAGTTGTGACATCGGATCCCTATCCGGACATGTAGGGGCGAATGAGGAAGTGGAGGAGCAGTGGCACGATCCCCGCGTACCGATGCGAAGTTCCGTCGGATCTACGACGGGCACTTC
>JAUXCV010000469.1 GCA_030618675.1 Acidimicrobiia bacterium
CGGCATGGCGGGTTCGGATGGACCACGAGACGCTCGAACCCGACCAACCTCGCTCGAGTCAGTCATACGCTGGAATTGCCGGTGAGAGCAGAACACCGCTGAACGGGTCGAGGTTCCGGGTCAGGCGGGTGCGGGAGCCAGACGCTTCGTGGGGAGCTGAGCGATGTAGACGACGAGGGCTGCAGCCAGGGCAAACAGCGCCACGCGGATGATCGACTGGTCGATGACGAAGACGATCGAGATCGTGAACGTCACGATGATGGCGCCGATGGCGATCGATTTCGCCCGAATCGAGAAGCCGAGCCCGGCCCGCCAATCGCGAACGATGCCGCCGAAGAGCCTGTTCTCGATGAGCCACGTATCGAAGCGCTCGGATGACTTCGAGAAGAAGTAGGCAGCCAGGAGGACGGGGCCCACGGTTGGGATGAGGGGAATGACGATGCCAACGAACGCGAGTCCCAGGAAGAAAATCCCGAGTGCGAGGAAGAAGGATCGGAGCAGGCGGCTCTTGACGACGGTCATCGGGGCGGAACTCTATCGCTGTTTGCGACCGACAGCGAGTCGGATTCCGGCTACATTCGCGTCATGTCATGGCTCGATCGAATACTTGGAAGGGCAGCACCCGTTGCACGAGTCGCGGGTGAGCCGCCGAGCGGCAACGGTGCATCTTCCTTCCACCTGTGGTGGGAACTCCCGTACCGAGAACTGCTTACCGAGGTATCGGCCACGCTCGAGATCACCGAACCACCGGCGATCGACCGCCTCTACTTCTGGGCGCTTCAGACATCGTTCGTGAAACCGGGCGGGGGAGGGGCGCACCTCGGGTTACAGCACAACCCTCGATTCCCGGGACGGGCCGCCGCCAACTGGGGCGGGTATGCGCCTTCTGGTGACGGATCACTGCTCCAGGGCTCTCCGTCACCTCTTCCCTCGACACCGGACGATGTGAACACGCGTGACTTCTCCTGGTCCCCGCATCGTCCATATCGCCTGACCATTGGTAGATCACCCGATGGTGCGCCTGCGGGGTTCCATGCGTGGCGAGGGTCGATCGAGGACCTCCACACGGGCGAAGTCACGGTGGTGCGTGACCTTTTCAGTCGTGGGGAGTACCTGAGGGGGCCGATCGTCTGGACGGAGTCGTTCGCTCGATGCGATCACCCACCGGTCGCCGTGCGCTGGAGCGATCTCCTGGCAGTCGGAGAGAAGGATCAACCGATCGCAGTGGGATCCGTGTCGGTGAACTACCAGGAGAGGACAGCCGGAGGTTGCGACAACACCGAAGTGACGGTGGATGCAACCGGCTGGCTTCAGAGGACGACGACCAACCGAACCACCCGTTCCGGGACGCCGCTCAAATTGCCGCGTGCGCTGTGAGATCGATAAGCCGGTAGCATCCCCGGGTCCGGGCGTTTAGCTCAGTTGGGAGAGCGCTGCCCTTACAAGGCAGAGGTCGGCGGTTCGAGCCCGTCAACGCCCACCCCGGAAACCCTTACACAGTAGGGGTTTTCGTCATTTCGTGGGGAGTGCGACGACGTCGCCGGCCGGTTTCTGACACGGTTCTGACACGAACGACGCAGAAAACGCGTCATCGAGGGCGGTCGCGACCCCTTCATCGAACCCCGCGAACAGTCCGCCGTAGACGTCCATCGTCACCGTGATCGACGAGTGTCCCATGCGGGCTTGCAGCACCTTGGCGTGTACCCCTTCGTTGATCGCGAGAGCGGCGTGAGTGTGCCGTAAATCG
>JAUXCV010000380.1 GCA_030618675.1 Acidimicrobiia bacterium
GGCCAGGATCAGCAGCACGATGCCGAACGCGAGGGCGACCGCGAGGGATATCAGCGTGGGAGTCGCGGTTCTCAGAGCCTTCACGGTCGCTCCTTTCCACCGATGAGGTACCCCAGTTCCTCGCCGTCCGTCTCCGCCGTACTCCGTATGGCGAACACGTCCCCGGCGAAGAACACCACGATTCGATCGCTGTAGCGAAGCAACTCGTCGAGATCGGCGGAAGCGAAGACGATCGCTGTACCGTCGCCGCGACGCTCCAGCAGACGCTGCCACATGTAGGCCGCCGAGCCGACGTCGAGGCCTCTCGTGGGATGTTCGAGCAAGAGGAGTCGCACATCATCGGGGATCATCGCAAGAAGAAGCCTCTGCTGATTGCCTCCCGACAGAGCCTCCGCCGGAGATGAAGGGCGTCCCTTGATCGAGTAGTCATCGATCTCTCGTTGAGCGGCTTCGTCTGCGGAATTCCAGTCGACGAAGAAGCCCGTGTCGTCGGACGTGAGCACGAGATGCTCCGCTATCGAGATGCCCTCAACGAGTCCTTCCTCGAGGCGTCCCGCCGGGAGGTAGTGGACGCCGGCGGCGAGATGATCCCGGTACGACGCCTTGTTGAGAACGTTGCCGTCGACCGACAGGCGACCGGAGCCCGGATTCAACAGGCCGGCGCAGACCCGCAACAACGTTCGTTGGCCGCTGCCCCCGAGACCGGCGAGTCCGATGACCTCTCCGGCGGCACAGCTGAGGTCCAGTTCCTCAACCCGTGTGGTGCCCTCCTCTATCGTGACCCGAGAGAGTTCGAGCACGGGCGCCCCGAACGGAGCCGATTCCCGGTCCTTCTCGACGAACACCTTGCCGAACATCTTCTCAACGAGCACTTCCGACGGGACCGGCATCGAAGCCTCGAACACGACCTTCCCTTGCCGGATCACCGTCACCGAATCGCACAGCTCTTCGACCTCCTCGAGTTTGTGAGACACGAACAGCACGATCAACCCGTCCTCTGCAAGGCTGCGGAGTGTCGAGAACAACTGGACGCGCTGGGTCGCAGAGATCCCGGTTGTCGGTTCGTCGAAGATCATCACTCTTGCACCGAGCCACATGAGACGCGTGATCTCGAGTTGCTGGCGTTCCCCCACCGTGAGGTCGCGAACGAGGCGCTCAGGATCGAAGCGGAAACCAAGTTCGCCGCTCACACTCTCGAGTTCAGAGCGTGCATGCGACCGGTCGAGCCTCTCCGGTCCCGGGCTGCCGAGGACGAAATTGTCGAGGACCGTGAACGGGAGGAACACGAGCGGATCCTGATGAAGCATCCCGACGCCGGCCGCGATCGCGTCCGCAGGGGAGCGGAGATCGAGGACCTCACCGTCGAGATCCACCTCCCCGGAATCGGCCTCGTAGAAGCCGGACAGGATCTTCATCAACGTGGACTTGCCGGCGCCGTTCTCCCCGAGGATCCCGTGCAACGAACCATCCTCGACCACGAACGTGACGCCGTCGCTCGCTCGCACGGGACCGAAGTGCTTGTGGATGTCCCGTATCTCCAGCGCCATTGCGTCGCAGACTAATCATGGAGCGGGCAGGCGTACACGCGGATGGGGGAGGCCGGTTGGGCCTCCCCCATCATCTCGTCGAATCGTTGGACTCAGGAAGAAGCGCCCACCATCCCCTCGAGAAGCTGCTTCATATACCAGAGCTGCAGGTCGCTCCCAACCTCGCCGTCGGCGAGGAACGGCGTACCGTCCTGGTAGTTGAGTGGTCCGACGAACGGGTTGATCGAGCCATCGCCGAGGCCGGCGATGAACGTATCCAGCGTGGCGGCGGCATCAGCTGAGAGAGCGTCGCCGTTGACCCACCCGATCATGCTCGTGTCGGGGTTGTTGATGTCGGTCCAATCCGGACCCTCCCACACGAACGCGCTGCCGATACCGCCGGCGAAGGCCGCCTCAGCAACCTGCAGATACAGAGGTCCCCAGTTGAAGTACGGAACACCGAGACAGACCTCCGGTGCTTCACCGCAAGCTCCGATGAAGTCGTAGGGGATCGCCCATACGGACTCCCCGGCCGCGGCGCGCTGTCCCGCTACGACGAGCGCTTCGGTCGTATCGATTCCGGAGACCACAACGTCGGCGCCGCTGTCGAAGAACGCGTTGGTGACCTCGGTCGGGTCCAGCGTCACGCCGGGGATGTTGAACCAGAAACCGATCCAGTTGACTTCCATGCTCAGATCGGCCGG
>JAUXCV010000094.1 GCA_030618675.1 Acidimicrobiia bacterium
ATGTTGGCGGCCTGGTTGCGAAGATCCTGGTTCTTCTTCTTCGCTTGATCGATCGCCATCTGGATCTCGATCTCGGGATCCATCAGGTCATCGGAGGTCGACTTGAACCATGACTGGATATACAGCCACCATTTCTTGAACATTCGCATCCCTCTCTTGTGGTACGTGCGGTGACCGCGATTCTAGAAGCGGTGTCAGCCTCTACGACGACCGCCACCCCGCATACGAGTGCTGCCCGTCGATCGGGAGCGAGATCCGGATCTCGGCGAGCGCCGGGGCGAGCGCCTCGATGAGGCCATCGACCCCATCAACAGGCCGGTCATCATCGCCGCAGTGCCGGAAGATCGGCGTCGATCCGGCCGTCGGTATGCGGGCGTCGCTGCGCCGGGGAGTGTCGAAGACGGCGAGGCGCCCGGCACCTTGGCAGCCGGTTGAGGCTTCTGTGGTTTCGGTGGTGGGGTCTTGCCGTCGAGGAGTGCCTCCACGCTGTCGAGCCGCCAGATCGCCATGTCGAGATCTTCCGCTGTAGCGATGAGTTCCCGAGGTGAGGCGGCTCTGTCGTAGGTGTCGAGCGCCTCCGCATACGCTTCGGCTGCGGACGCATATAGGACAGAGACCGCGGGGTCTCGCGACGCGGCCACCTCATCCTCGAGGTCGATGATGTCGTTCGCGACGTCGTCAAGACGCTTCCTGACCTCGACCCTCGCGTTCTCAATCGCTTGCGCTGCATCCTTCTTCGAGGACCGCGACGACAGCCAGAGAACGAGCGCTCCACCGGCGATCACGATCAGCAGGAATATCCACCCCAAGCGGAGTCCGCCACCTCCCCCCGGTTCTGCGCCACCAACGGGTTGCCCGATGAGTGTTGCCACGAACAGCTCCACGACCTCGGTGTCCGATGAGCCGTCGAGAGAGACATCGGTTGCCTCGTCGAGTTGCTCGGGCGTGTAGATGTCGCCCTCGGAGTCCCACCCGGCCGTTTCGGGAGCGACGACGAAGACGGTGCCCGCCCCACCCATCTCGTCGAGCGTGTTCTCCGCGAAGACCGGGGCACCACCGGAGGGTTCGACGGCGAGGACCGCGACCGAGAGGTTGCCTCCGCCGAATCGAGCCTCAGCAACTGCGTCTTCGATCGCATCGGGGTCGGCGTCCGATCCGTCCTCAACGAAGAAGCCCTGGGCTTCGAGCACCGGAGCAACATCGACGGGTTGAGCGGCGGCGACGAGGATGACGAGGGCGAAGGCGGCAAGGATCACACGTTTCATGGGATGAGCGTACCCACCGTCGCCGGAGTGTTCGGCTACTTGCCCGCTACGGCTCGCATGAAGAACGCGACGTTCGCGGGTCGCTCGGCCATCCTGCGCGTGAGGTACGGATACCAGGCGGTGCCGTAGGGCACATAGACGCGCAGCGGGTATCCCTCGTCGATGAGGGATCGCTGCAGGTTCCTGCGGATGCCGTAGAGCATCTGGAACTCCCACGGCTCGGTGCGGTGGTCGGCGAGCCGCTTCGTGAGGTCGATACGTTCACCGTCGTGTGTGGCGATGGCCGGCGTGATTCCCGGGGTTGCCATCAGTCGCCGCGTGAGTGCGTCGAAGGCTGAATCGACGCGATCCTTGGTCTGATGGGCGACCTCGGTCGGTTCGGCGTATGCCCCTTTGCAGAGCCGCACGAGACCGCCGCCTTCGACGATGCGGTCGAGATCGGCGGGGGTGCGATAGAGGTAGCTCTGAACGGCGATGCCGATGTTCCCATGCTGGGATTGAACCGCCTCGAAAGCCGCGACAGTCCTCTCGACGAGTTCGGATTCCTCCATATCGATCGTCACCGTGGTCCCGGCGTCGGCGGCACGGGCTGCAAGCGCGCCCAGCGACTCGACCGCGAGGTCATCATCGAGACCGAGGCCGAGTTGGGTCAACTTCACGGAGATATTGGCGTCGATGCCGTCCTCATGGATCCTGTCGAGGCACTCGAGGTAGTCGTCACGAGCAGCGATGGCGGCCGGACCGTCCGTAACGTGTTCGCCGAGATGATCGAGCGAGACCCGCGCCCCCATCTCGTTGAGATCTGCGGCGGCAGCCGCAGCGTCATCGATCGTCTCGCCCGCGACGAAACGGAGCGAGAGACGACGCCCTGCGGCGGATTCAGAGAAGAGCTTCCGGACGGTCGATCGATTGGTGACGGCCAGAACGGTTCGACCGACGACGTTCATCCGTCGGAGTCTCCCGCAGCTCGACGTCCAAGCTCGCGCGATCGCCGCGCTGCCGCCTGAATCGCGTCCTCCATCAGCGTACGGAACCCACCCTCTTCGAGAGCGTACATGGCGGCCGCAGTCGTCCCTCCGGGTGATGTCACGTCGCTTCGTAGACGGAACGCACTCTTCTCAGATGCGGCGAGCAGCATCCCCGAACCTCGGAGCGTCTGATGGACGAGACGTTCGGCTGCGTAGTGTGGGAGTCCCTCGCGAATCGCCGCCTCCGTCATGGCTTCGGCCAGGAGGAACACATATGCCGGACCCGTGCCGGACACAGCCGTTACGGCATCGAGCAAGTCCTCGGCCAGTTCGATCGTGCCACCGACGGCGCCGAGGACCGCAGCGGCGTCTCTGATCGCTTCGACGTCGGCGTGCGTGCCCCCGCTGTAGGCGGTCATGCCCTCATCGATGGCAGCAGGCGTGTTCGGCATGGAGCGAACGATCGGGATATCCGGTAGCTCCTTCTCATATGAGGCGATAGTCACGCCGGCCGCGATCGAGACGATGACCTGGTCTGAGGTGAGAGTTTCGCGAATCTGCTCCAGGAGTTCCGGTACATCCTTCGGTTTGACCGCCACCACGATCACCCTCTTCCCGGATACCGCCTCTGCGGCATCGAGAGTCGCAGCGACCCCGGTGAGGAACTCGACTTCCCTGATCCGTTCGGCCCGGCGGTCGGCGATGGCGAGGTCGCTCGTCTCCCAGCCCGCACGCAGCAGACCGAGACTGAACGTCTCCCCCATGGCCCCAGCCCCGAGAATGGCAACAGTCGGTTTCATGGGTCAATCCTAGAGGTGCTCTGCGAACCCTGGGTTCGCAGCCGCCTATGTGTGCCTCGCCAGCCCACAGAACAGACCTCTAGAAACGGACTCTCCGATCCGGCATGATGCCGCCATGGACCCCGATCGAAGCGCCCTCGACATCGCATCCCGGCAGGGAGGCGTCATCACCCTGGATCAGGCCATTGAGTGCGAACTCAGTCGACATGCGATCCGATACCGCGTTCGCGTCGGCCGGTGGACCGTCGTGTCACGCTCGGTCTATCGACTCATCGACTTGACCAGTGCCCGTGAGTTGGTCAGAGCTGCCACCGCCGTGTTGCCACACTCGGTGGCGTCGCACGAATCGGCCGCCGAACTGCACCAGATTCCTCGCGTCCGCAGGGGACTCGCCGTTGTCAGCGTCCATACGCGCACAACCCACTCCTTTCCCGGCGTGACCGTTCACCGCAACCACGACCTTCGAACGCGCCACACAGAGGTCGTTGATGCCCTTCCGTGCACAACGCTGCCTCGAACGATCATTGACCTTGGCGGAATTCTCCACCCGAAGCACACCGGCAGGATCGTCGACGACCTCATCGCCCAGAAACGGCTAAGCGTCGAAGCCCTTGGATCCGTTCTCAACGACGTGGCAAGGCGGGGCAAGCCCGGATCAACCGCAATCCGCTCCTTGCTCGAGCAACGCGGCCTGGGTCCCGATCGAAACGCCACGGCTCTCGAGCGAAGGGGGCTCGCTGTTCTGCAGAACGGTGGGCTGCCAACACCATTGCTCGAGTACTCAATCCCGTGGAATCCCACTCGACGCTTTGATGCCTGTTATCCGAATTGGAGCATCGCTATTGAGTGGGATTCCCGTCGCTGGCATGGGGATCACGATTCCTTCGAACTCGACAGAGAGCGTGATCGCTCCGCGTTGCTTCACGGCTGGTCCGTCTATCGGTTCACCTGGCGGGACGTCGTCGATCGACCGGAACACGTTGTCGAGACGATCAGGTTGGCGATTGACCGCTCCCGCCTGTCCATCTGATTCCGGTTTCGGGCTTTCCGGGAACGATCTGTGGGCTGGCAGTGCACCTATAGGCGGCTACGAACCCAGGGTTCGCAGAGCACGTCGGAAGTGATCAAAGGTTGCGTCGTCGAAGGCGACGAGACGAACCTCGTTGACGTCCCCTCCATCACTGAGCCACGCTTCGACCGTTCGCACGATGACGCGGCACGCGTCGTCGGCCGGGTATCCGAAGATCCCTGCAGAGATGGCCGGCAACGCTATCGACTTCGCTCCGAGCCCATCGGCTGCATCGAGCGCAGCTCGGACCGCCTGGGTGAGGAGTGCCTCGTTGTCCTGGTCGTCCTGGTAGATCGGCCCGACAACGTGTACCACGTGATCGGCCGGCATCGATCCGGCGGATGTGACGGCCGCCGCGCCGGGTAGCACCGGGCCGTGTTCATCGACCCAGGCGCGGGATTCGGTGGCTACCTCGGGCGTCCCGGCCGCCGCGATCGCTGCGGCGACCCCGCCACCGTGCGCCAGATACGCGTTCGCGGCGTTGACGATCACATCGACGTCCTGCTTCGTGATGTCGCCCTGGATGACGTCGATTCGCCCCTCCATTCTCACGCCCCGATCTCTACGGAGATCGCCGGTCGACGGGTCCCGGTGAGACGCTCTATCTGCGATGCGAAACGTTCCGGGTCACCCGTCGTCAGATAGCGGGTTGTTCCCGAATCGGTGCCGCCTCGGTCGGATCGCACCCGTGCGACCTGTCGCGCGACGGCAGGAGCAGGGTCGATGACGCTGACGCCGTCGCCCGCCGCAGACCGGATCTGATCGGCGACGAACGAATAGTGAGTACAGCCGAGGACGATCGTGTCGGCGCCCCTTCCGACAACGTCGGTCGTGAATCGCCGAACCAGGCCGTCGACATCGCCTCCTTCTTCGATCGCCGCGGCGAGGCCGGGACAGGCTCGTGCGACAATGGAGACCCCGCGGGCATGCCGGTCCACGACCGACGCGAATAGCTCCCCCTGGAACGTGGCCTCGGTGGCGAGCACGCCGATGGTTCCTCGCTGCGTGGCTCCGACCGCTGGCTTGACCGCCGGCTCCATGCCGACGAATGACATGGCAGGGAAGCGAACCCGAAGTTCGTGAAGCGCCGCAGCGGAAGCACTGTTACACGCGACAACGACGGTGGATGCGCCGGCGTCGATCAGGTATTCACTGACGGCGAACGCCCGCTCCCTCACCGCAGCGAGCCCGCGCTCACCGTACGGTGCGTACGCCTGATCCGCGACGTACATGAGGTCGGCAGAAGAAAGGAGCGCCCGTACCTCGGACAGAATGCCGAGACCACCGACTCCCGAATCGAAAATGCCGATCGACCCCCCTGTCACCAGGATTCACCGTGGCGATTCCGATACGCGACCGCGTCCATCGGTTTCCGACCACCGAATCGACGCGGTGTCGCGTCGGCCGCCGGATACCCGATGGCGATGGCGTAGCGACACCGAGCACCGTCGGGTAGGCCGAGCACGGCACCGGCGTCAGATTCACGATGCAGGGTGATCGGACACGATGCCAGGCCGAGCGTATCGGCGGCGAGCATCACGTTCTGGGCGACCCGGCCGGTGTCGAACTCGTAGCCATCGGTCTCCTCCACCAGAGCGATGGCGATTGGAGCGTCCCGGAGCGGGTCGGTGAAGCCACCACACGCCGCAAGTCGTTCCTTCTGGTCGCCGTCGACGACGACGAACGACCAGTTCTGGAGGTTCTTGCTGCTTCCCGTCCATCGGGCCGCCTCGAGCAGGCGTTCGATCAGAACGTCCGGCAGCGGCTCGTTGCTGTAGGAGCGGAGGGCACGGAGGCCGAGGATGCGGTCGTAGTGGTCGTTGGTGGTCATGGCAACAGCGTAGACCTTCCGAACTGTGGGCTGTCAGAGCACCTATGCGCCACTACGAGCCCAGGGTTCGCAGAGTACCTACGAGGATGGGGGCCGGACGATGCCCGGCCCCCATCTCTTCAACGGTTCTGGTTGGCTCAGCCGAGGAGCTTCGCCTTCTGGGAGGCAAACTCGTCGTCGGTGAGCTTGCCGGCATCGTGCAGCGCCGAAAGCTGCGTCAGCTGGTCGGCAGTCGTTTCGGTACCGGCAGCCTCGCGAATGTAGGCGTTCTGCGCCTGCTGCACCTTCGCAGCGTGCTCGACGGAGCGCTCCTGCATCTTGCCGCCCTGGGCAATCAGATACACGAGTACGCCGATCAACGGCGTGATGATGATGAAGATCGTCCATCCGGCCTTCGCCCATCCGGACTGAGGGCTCCGGAAGACGTCGATGAAGACGGTGATGAGGAGCCA
>JAUXCV010000396.1 GCA_030618675.1 Acidimicrobiia bacterium
CATCTTCCACAGCGATTTCTTCTTCAACCGTCTCGGACGTGTCATCGAACGTGGACTCCATCGGGCTACCTCTGTGGTTGGGGAACCAGCAGCGTACCCGTGTAGTGGCACCCATGTCACCGATGACCCAACTTGCGAGCGCATGATTCGATAGGATTGCCCGATGCACGTTCGTCCACGGCAAGCCACCGCATCTCCGCGGACACTCTTATGAGCGCTTCTCCCGAGTGGTTCACCCTCATCATGGGACTGTCCGGCGGTCTGGCCATCTTCCTGATCGGCATGGATCGAACCGTTAGTGGATTGAAGGGCATCGCGGGAAATCGTCTCAGATGGATCCTGTCGCATCTCACCGGAAACCGATGGTTCGGAGCGCTGACCGGTGCCGGAATCACCGCCATCATCCAGTCGTCGAGTATCACGACTGTGGTGGTGGTCGGACTCGTGTCCGCCAAAGCGATGACGCTGACCCAATCGGTCGGTGTGATCTTCGGGGCGAACGTCGGCACGACGATCACCGCGCAGATCATCGCGTTCAAGGTGACCAAATATGCCCTCGCCGCTGTCGCGATCGGGTTCGCCATCGAGTTCTTCGCTCGGTCGGAACTCATGGAGCGCATCGGAAGAGCCGTCCTTGGCCTCGGGTTGGTCTTCTTCGGCATGTCCGTGATGGGCCTCGCCATGGAGCCTCTCACCGAGTACCAACCTTTCCTCGACGCGATGGCCTCGATCTCGAACGTCTGGATCGGCATCCTCATCGGTGCAGTCTTCACGGCCCTCATCCAGTCGTCGTCAGCGACGACCGCCATCGTCATCGCCATGGCCGCGACCAACTTGATCTCACTCGAACTCGCCATCGCCTTCGTGCTCGGTGCCAACGTGGGCACCTCGGTCACCGCCCAGCTCGCAGCCATCGGAAAGCCGGTCGAGGCCAAGAGAGTCGCGATGGTTCACACGCTCTTCAACGTGATCGGCGTCCTGATATGGATACCGTTCGTACCGTTCCTCGCCTCGGTAGCGCTCCGCCTCTCCCCGGCCGGCGACGTGGCTCGACAGGTCGCGTGGGCGCACACGACGTTCAACGTTGCCAACCTCTTCATCTTCATCTGGTTCACGACGTGGTTCGCCAAGGCCGCGACGTGGCTCGTCAAGGATCGGAAAGCCATAGACGCTCCCATCATCGAGACCCGGTATCTCAGCGTGGACTTGCTCGCGACTCCGTCCATCGCCCTGGACCGTGCCCGCATGGAGATCGCGCGGATGGGCACCAGAGTCCGCGACATGGTCATCGCGGGCGTACCAGCAGCCGTTTCCGGTACGGCAGCTGATCTCGCCGCCGTTGAAGCCTCTGACGATGAAGTCGACGAACTCCACACCCAGATCGTCGGATACCTCGGCCGCATCTCCGAACGCGACATCACCCGCGAACAGACCGAAGAACTTCTCGGCCTGCTGGAGGCTGCCGGCGACATCGAAGCCATCGGTGATGCCGTCGAAACCAACCTCGTCACCTCCGGACGGCGCCGGCTCGAGGCGGGTCTTGTGATCTCACCGTCGACGATCACGGTTATCAACGGCATCGCAGCCGAGGTGACGACGGCCGTGGACATCGCCGTGGGAGCCGTCGGGAGGGGAAGCCCGGAAGCAGCCCGCCGAGCCATCGACATGAAACCGGAGATCTCCGCCAGGACGTCCGACGCTATCGAGTATCAACTCGAGCGTCTGACGGCCGACGAACCGGACCGCGTTCAGGCGTATCGCATCGAATCGGACATCATCGAGGACCTGAAACGGATCTACTACTACGCGAAGCGGGCCGCGAGGGTGGGTGTTCCCACGGAGGAACCGACCGAGTTCCACGAGTAGGCCCTTCTACCCCGAGATCCACCCGATCAGTGCCCCGATCCCCTGGATGAGCCTCCAACCGAGGTAGAGGGCCGTGGCTCCGATGAGCAGCATGAACCCGATCGGCCAGCGCTGCCGCTCGACACTCTGGTCCGGAACGTCCCTCGACCGTTCTTCGGTCATACGGGCGGAATGCCGTGGCGACGCTTCGAGAAGCTCCGATCCTTCCGTGCGGCGTACCGGAG
>JAUXCV010000057.1 GCA_030618675.1 Acidimicrobiia bacterium
CATGCCGCCCGTTGCGTTACGAAGGCGGTGTCTTGCTTCGGAGCAACGCCAACGCCGTCTCCGGCGTCGAAAGCCTGGAGATGATCTGCACGATGTCGATGCGCTCCATGATGAGATCCATCTCGATGCGCTCAACCAGGACATCCATATCAATGTGCTCAACGAGGGCATCCATATCGATGCGCTTGACCAGAGCATCGAGATCGATCTGATCAACCAGGGCCCCAACATCGATCCGCTCAATAAGCGCATCAAGATCGATCTGCTCGACGACGGCGTCCATATCAATGCGCTTGGCCAGGCGATCGAGGTCGATCTGATCGACCAGGAGATTGACATCGATCCGCTGAACAAGCTCATCGAGATCGACACGACCAAGCAGAACATCCACATCGATTCGCTCAAGAAGAGCGTCGAGGTCCACCATGTCGGCCACTACTCCCGTCGAAGCAGAAGTGACCCTGGAGAGCAGTCCCGAGTCACGCTCAGGGCGGTCATCGGGCGCCTTCGTGGCGGCCAGCAAGAGAGCAAGCATGGCGATCGTGTGGGCTGACATGAACAGAACGATACAACGGAAGCTCTCATCGGTTCGTGCCGGTGGCACCAAGTTCCGTGCGTAGGGCCTATTCGAAACGCATCAGGTCGTCCAACTCCCCATATCAGGCACCTATGCATGCAGGTACCATCAGCGAGAAGCAGAGACGAGTAGGAGGACCGGATGGAGAGTCTTGTCGATCTGGGGCTGTTCGTGGGCGGTCTGGGTGTCTTCTTCGCTGGGATTGGAGTGCTCTACGGGGTCTGGGTCTGGGACAAGAAGTAGGTCGGTAACGACCCGCCCATATCGGCACCTATGGCTGCCTCACCCGTTGATCTCACACGGCAGGAATACAAGCAGTGCATCTTCGTTTCCCTTGCGTCGTGTCCGCCGAGTTGTCCAACGCTGACATCAACGGGATGCGTCGACGCTTGCGATCTCGTGGCCGTCGACCAGGAACGTGATGGTCGGTGCAGCCTCTTGGCTGCTCTCGATCACGAAGAACGTCGTCTCGGTCTCCGGGTCGGGAATCTGCACGACGAAACCCGCCGATGCCTGCTCAACGACCACGGCGACCTGGGCGATTCGTCCCCAGGTGTACCGGACGCCGCCAACACCATCCAGATACCAGGCCACCGGCTCGTCCGACTGCGTGCAATGCTCGTGTGCGAGAACCCCGGCGACATCGATTGCAAGAGCGAGGCACTCCCCTTTGTCGTCCGACACCTCGTAGATCAGCGTCCACGAATCGGACCCGGTCCGCGCTGCAACCTCCCGACGATCTGCATCTGCTCCACCTGAGCAGGCAGCTACCAGGAACACGATCGCGGTGACGGCCAGCATCTTCATCAGTGTTGCCATGCGAGTGAACCACATTGCCCTTACCCCCTTTTCGATGTGAGTCGAACCTCTTCACATGATGCCACACGCACCCACCGAAGCATTCATCTCTTGTAGAGCACATCGACTCTCGTCAGACCCGGCCTCTGCCATGTCATCCCCGTCCACCTCACAACCACAAGTCGCCACCGACGCAGTGTTTGGGTGCCACTCACTTGGCGAACACACGCCATACATATCGGCACCTATGCACCCCGTGAGCGGTGTCGCCACGCCGTGCAGAATTCCTGCTTCGTTATGCGTGACTGAGTGCTGTCAGGGCATGTGTGGCGAGGTGTTCCGGATCAGTAGTACGACTCGATTCCGAAGCCGAACTGGGAGTCTGCCGCTGTCTTGCGCAGCAGATTCGCTAGGCGCTTGTCGAACTCGTCTTGTCGACTTCGTGCAGAGTCGACATAGGCAATCCGAATCCGCTGGTAGGTGTCCGCATACGACGTGAAGTTCTTCCAAACGGCCGGGTCGACGCGAAGCGCCGCCTCAATGTCTGGTGGCACAACGAACGGTTCGTCGAGAACATCCGTGAGCTGCGCTGTGACCTCTGGCATGACCTGACCCTGGTCGATGAGCCGTCGCAATCGCTCTTTGTTGGTTTGCGAGTAGGTGCTTCGGGCTCGGCGCGGCGTGAACCGCTGCGCGTACGTGTCTTCATCGATGGATTTCACGGTGCTATCGATCCAGCCGAAGCAGAGCGCCTCCTCGACAGCGTCGTTGTAGGCGACCCTCGGTTTCCCCGTGTGAGCGCGGTGGTACTGGAGCCAGATCTCGTCCCTGGTCTGGTAGTTCGCGGCAAGCCACCGTCGCCACGTCGCCCTGTCATCGGCGCTCAGGGTTCTTCCATTCACCACGACAGTGTTGCATCGCTCTCGCTGTAGCGCTCCGAGCAAGATCTTCAGCACGTTTCGGCTGCGATCGCTTGGAAGTCGTCGTTTGTTCAGCCGCGCATATCTGGCGTTCTGCACGGCGTGGCGAGACCCCTCACAGGGTGCATCGGTGCCGTTATGGGCGGCTAGTTGGCTTCGATGAGTCCAGAACCGAAGCCTTCAGTCCTGGCAAGGCGTGCAACAACACTCGCCTGTTCTATTGCCCTGCGAGCGGCCTGACGGTCGGACGGCGATGCTTCTGCGACTTCGGAGGTTCGGACCAGCAGATTCAATGCTGCCGTCAGCCTCTCAGATATCTCCATTGCTTCCAACTCCTGATGTGCATGGCAGTGCCTCACACAGCGTAGGAGTCATGGCGAGCGACCATATGTGATGTGATGAGGGAGTGGGTCTCCGCTCCCCGTTGGCGTCCCCGATACTTCGGGGTGTCAGCATCGCCTTTGAGAAGGGAGGCCCTTATGTCACGTTACGTGGGTGTTGACCTCCATCGTCGGAGATCCCAGGTCGTCGTGTTGGATGGGGACGGGGTTGTGGTGTCGTCGGTCAATGTCGACAACCGTGAACCCGCCGAGTTGGTCGCTGCTGTCGCCGTGGGCGGTGAGGGCTGCGACGTCGTGATCGAAGCCGCGTGGGGTTGGTACTGGATCGCCGACCTGCTCACCGCAGCCGGCTTCAAGGTGCATCTGGCGCATCCGTTGGGGGTGGCTGGGTATCGGAACCGGAGGGTGAAGAACGACGAAAAGGACGCGATCCTGTTGGCGGATCTGCTGCGGATGGGTTCGTTGCCCGAGTCGTGGATTGCCCCACCCGAACTCCGTGAGCTGCGTGAGTTGGTGCGGTATCGCCGCAAGCTGTCGCAACTCCGTTCCGGGCTGAAGGCCCAGATCCATGCCGTGTTGGGCAAAGAAGGCGTGATCCCGCAACTCACCGAGTTGTGGGGTCCGGCCGGTGCCCGGTGGCTCGATGACCAGCAGCTCGCAGCGGCGTATCAGGATCGGATCGTGTCGCTGCGGCGCCTCATCGGCCACTACGACCGGGAGATCCGGCGCCTCGACCGCCAGATCCACGGCTGGTTGCGTGACGACGTCGGATATCGCGAGATCCAACGCATCGACGGTGTCGGCCCCGTCTTTGCGGCGATCTTCGTCGCTGAGATCGGCGACGTGTCGCGTTTCAAATCGCCGAAGCAGTTGTGTTCATGGGTCGGAGTGACCCCCAGGCACCGCGAATCGGACGAGACAGTGAAACGGGGACCGATCACCAAACAAGGCTCCGCCCTGGTGCGCTGGGCAGCGGTCGAAGCCGTTGCGCGGTATCAAGGCGGACCACCCATCCGCGACGCCTACCGCAGAATCGCAGAGACAAGGGGAAACAAGATCGCCCGAGTAGCCGCAGCCCGTCGGCTCCTCGTCCTCGTCTACTACGGGCTACGAGACGGACACATCCGCTGCCTCGGAGCAGCGGCGTGAACGGTTCGGGCACAGCCTTCGGATGCGAGCTCGCCTATCGGCATGACCCCACCTGGTGCGGGTCGACAATGTGATTGAGCCCAGCCGAAACCGCTGTGGCCGTAACGCTCCACGCACACCACCCGCCTGACAGCGGGTGCGGAGCGGATGGATGCCCAGGCACCGAACCGCCTCGCCCCACAATCGGGGTATGGAGCAGGCCCCGCCCACCACACCGTCCACAACCGCCAGAAGAGAACAACCGGCCAGGACCAGACCAATTCGCCCTTGACAAGACCCACTCCCTCATGAATGCCGATATGTGCGCCTATTGGCGCGCCATGGCTATTCGGTAGCGTTCGTCGGCTGTGACCATGTGATCGAAGTCCTGCGCGGCGTCGCCTAGATCGATTTGGACCCAGTTCACCTTGCCCGTGAACCCGACATTGCTCTTGTCCAGGTCATCGGTGACTCCCGTGGCTGTGTCGGTTCCTACGTCGGTCGTCTCGTCTGCCGAGAACAACGCTGGAACCGTATTGTCCACGCGTCCGATAGCGACCTGGTTGCCATCGACGTAGAGGGTCGCTGTGCCGCCCTGACCCGGACCGCCGCCGTCGTAATCGAATTCCATGCGGACCTGGTGCTCACCCACCGCGACCGGTTCGTCTCCGACGGCTTTGAACATCTGTAGGCCGAAGAGGTTGTAGCAGTATGCGGGACGCCCGTCCGTTGTCAGATATGTTGTCCAGCCTCCGAATCGGCCTCCCTGAGCGACGATCGTGCCACTGGCACCACCCTCGGGCACCACGATTTCGCCGGTCACGGCATGTGACTTGTTCTTGATGTTCACGACGCTGTTCTCGCTGAGGCGACCCATTGAGCCGAAAAGGATCTGACTCTTCCCGGTGATCAGTTGAGGCCGTCCAGCACGGTCCGGATCGAACCGCTCAGAGCGACGGTCGTCAAGGGGCAGCACATTGTGGCGTGCCGCCTCCGAGAGGAACAAGTCCTGGAGCCGCTTCAACTGCTTGGGATTATCGGCAGCAATATCGTTGGCCTGTGTCCAGTCACCTGGCTCGTACAGCTCCCACACGTCGTCTTCGATCGGAGGACTCTCCGACAGAATCCACGGAATGCTGTGATGAGTGACCGCCGTCCAACCCATGTGATAGATACCCCGATTCACGAACATCTCGAAGTACTGCGTCTGGTGGACCTCTTCGGCGAATTCGTCATCGAAGGTGTCGTTCAGTTCGAAACCCTCGTATGGATGCTGATCGAACCCGTTCACCTTCACCGGCTCCGGGATGCCTGCAGATCGAAGGACCGTGGGTGCGATGTCGATGACATGGCCGAACTGATGTCTCAACTCGTTTTTCGACTCGATCCCATTGGGCCAGTGAACGATCATCCCATTTCGAGTTCCACCCCAATGAGACGCGACCTGTTTCGTCCACTGGTACGGAGTGCACATCGCATGCGCCCAACCCACCGCATAGTGATTGAACGCCTCAGGAGTCCCGAACAAGTCGATTCTCTCTTGCATGAACTCGGTCGTTTCCAATTCTGGAACACCATTCAGGGCGAGGAGCTCGTTGAACGTCCCACGCAGCTGACCTTCAGCCGAGGCACCGTTATCGCCGATCACATAGAAGATCAGCGTGTCATCGAGCACATCCAGGGCGTCGAGAGCATCGACCAGACGGCCCAGATGGTGGTCCGTGTGTTCGAGGAACCCGGCGTACACCTCCATCTGACGGCTGAGCACCGGCTTGAGGTCTTCATCCATGTCGTCCCATCCCGGTATCTCGTCGGGACGCGCTGTCAGTTCGGCGTCGGGGCCAACGACACCTAACTCCATCTGGCGGGCGAAGATTCGCTCGCGAACGGAATCCCAGCCATCGTCGAACTCACCCTTGTACTTGGCCGACCACTCCGCTGGCACATGGTGGGGAGCATGTGTTGCTCCCGGCGCCCAGTACACGAAGAACGGTTTATCGGGCATCAAGGCCTTCTGCTGACGAACCCAATCGATCGACTTGTCCGTCATGTCCTCAGTGAAGTGGTAACCCTCTTCCGGAGTCTTCTCCGGCTCGACCGGTACCGTGTCAAGGTAGATCGCCGGATCGTACTGGTTGGTCTCGCCACCGATGAAGCCGTAGAAGTGCTCGAACCCGGAGCCGGTCGGCCACCGATCATGGGGACCCATCGGTGAGGTCTCCCACACCGGAACTTCGTGACACTTTCCGAATTGTGCGGTCGAGTAACCGTTCAGCCGCAGCGTCTCGGCAAGCGGGGCACAATCCTGGGGACGCATCGAAGTCTGACCAGGAGCACTGGTAGCCACTTCCGTGATGGCTCCCATGTTCACCGTGTGATGGTTCCGACCAGTCAGCATCGCAGCACGAGTCGGCGCACACAGCGCCGTCGTGTGGAAACGCGTGTAGCGCACACCCTCCCGGGCAAGACGATCAGCCGTCGGCGTACTAACCAGCCCCCCAAACGAGGCAGAAGCGCCAAAACCGACATCATCGAGTAGAACAACAAGGACATTTGGTGCACCATCGGGCGGGCGAACCGGTTCGATTTTGGGGAAGACCTGATCAGGGTCATTGGCGTCTGGCATTGCCGTCTCCGGACGCACACGTTCTGGGATCGGCAGCACAACCCGGCGCTCGTCTCGCTTGTCGCTCACAGCAGCTCCTTGATTGTCCGACTGACCCAACCATATCTCCACCGCATGCTCCCCACTAGGGCATATCCGCAGGAATTCTGCACGGTGTGGCGAGACCGCTCACAGGGTGCATAGGTGCCGATATGGGCGGTGGGTCAGTGCGACTCTGTGGATTGTGAGGGTGTGGTGTCCTTTGGTTGTCCGGCAATTGGCTAAGGCTCTAGACACGCCCAATGGCCGGGGGTAGCTTTGGCAGTGGAGGTAGGCGGGAAAGGGAATGACACATGCGTTCCAACAAGACAGTGGTGTTCCTCCTGACGATTGGGCTTGTGGTCGCTGCGATAGCGCCCAGCGCCTCAGCAGCCAAGCCGGTGACGGAGAGCGGTGCGTTCTTCGTCAATGGGGGGTTCATCGGAGAATGCGATGACGGGGACATAATCTTGGAGGATGTCGAGATCGTCTACAGGGACCGCCTGTACTTCGACAAGGATGAGAACCTCACGAGGATTCGGTCGCATCTTTCGGTGGATGGGATCGTCTACAGGTACGATCCCATAGAGGAAGAGAGGGGCAAGTCGCTGCCGGAGGTCGGGCACGCCAACTTCACGATCTACCCGGAGGATGGCATTCTGGTTCAGGCCGGTTTGACTTCCCGGGTCACGTTGCCTGGCAGCGGTCATGTTCTGCTCGATGCCGGGCGGTTCATTCTTCAGTTCGATCCGTTTGAAATCCTTTGGGAGGCCGGACCGCACCAGCACTTGAACGGTGAGGTTGACGAGATCTGCGAAGCGTTGAGCTAGGACAAATCTGTCGAGGTCGAGAGATATCGCCAAATCCTGTGGATTGGGGTCGGGTGGTTAGGCGGCGTCCCTTGATTCTTGGGTTCTCCTTTCGACTCGGATTCCGTCTTTGAACTCGATACCGGCTCGCACCTGGACAACGAGCTCGGGGCTGTTGACTTTCCGCCACCGGTCCTGAGCGGCGTCCAGGAGCTTGTAGGCCATCACCAGGCCCCGACGACGACTCCCTGCGCCCTTGGTGACCCGGGTTCTCGCCCGCACCGTGGCGAACGTCGATTCGATCGGGTTCGTCGTGCGGAGGTGGACCCAATGAGCTGCTGGGTAGTCGTAGAACGTCAACAACACGTCCCGGTTCTTCGTGAGCTTCGCTGCGGCTTTGGGATACTTGTCGCCGTAGACACGGACGAAGTCGTCGATCCCGGCATCAGCGTCGGCGCGGGTTTCGGCCTGGTAGATCTCATGGATCGCGGCCTTCGCCTGGCGGTGGAGCCGCTTGGGCAACACATCGAGAATGTTCGCAGTCGCGTGCACCCAGCAGCGCTGCTCAGCCGTCTCGGGGAACACGTCACCCAAAGCCGACCAGAATCCCAACGCGCCGTCACCAACCGCCACCGACGGCGCCGTCATGCCACGGTTCTTCAAGCCTCGCAGCACGTCGGCCCACGACTCGGTCGATTCGCGATACCCATCCGAACAGGCCAAGAGTTCTTTGGTGCCATCGGCTCTCACGCCAATGACGACGAGACAACACAACCGGTCCTCCTCCAACCTGATACGGAAATGGACACCGTCGGCCCACAGATACACGAAGTCATCACCGGACAGATCCCGCCGAGTGAACGCCGTGTACTCATCACTCCACGTCTCGAGAAGCCGGCCGATCGACGTCGCTGACAGGCCAGCATCGGAACCGAAGAACTGGGTCAACGCTGGGGAGAAGTCCCCCGTCGACAATCCACGCAGATACAACACCGGCAACACGTCGGCGACCTTCGGAGACCGGCGCGCATATTTCGGGAGGATGTATGACGAGTACACGTGGCCGTCCCGGCGGTCATTGACCCTGGGAGCCCGGATCGGCAACGAACCAGCACCCGTCATCAGGTTCCGCTCCTCCGCCCGGCCGTTACGCACCACCATCCGGTGACCGGCCTCGTCAATCAACCCTTGGTGGCGTTCGATGTAATCGGCGACCTCGGCTTCGAGGCCAGCCATCAACATCCGTCGCGCTCCTTCGGCCACCAGTTCGTCGAGTGTGGCGGCCAGGTCGTCGCGGTCGGTGTCATCGGGGACTATCTTCAACATCAGGCGTACTCCTTCCCCGCCGACCAATCATCGGCGGAATCGTTTGCTTACGATTTGGAAGGGTACGCCGCCCTTCTATCCGAACCTGGTCATCCACAACATTCGGTTATAGCTC